>JACDAH010000137.1 GCA_013695505.1 Chloroflexota bacterium
TCTCGTGACGATCTTCCTCGTCGCGGCTTGCGGCCCCGGCGGGAGCGGCGGCCCCTCGTCGGGCGCGTCGGTCGACCCCGACGCGCTCCGGGTCGTCGCGACGACCACGGTCCTTGCCGACATCGTCGCCGCCGTCGGTGGCCGGCGCGCCTCCGTCCACTCCATCATCCCGCCCGGCGTCGGACCGGAGGACTACGAGCCGAAGCCCGACGACGCCCGAAAGCTGGCCGACGCCCAGCTGATCGTCTCAAACGGGGTGGGCCTCGACAACTTCCTCGACCGCCTCATGTCCTCTGGCGGTGGCGGCTCCACGCCGCGGCTGGTCCTGGGCGACGGCCTCCCGACGATCGACGTCGACGGCGAGCCGAACCCCCACTTCTGGCTCGACCCGACGATCGTCAAGACCGGCTACGTCCCGAAGATCGTCGCCGCCCTGTCGTCCGCCGCGCCCGTGGACAAGGCGATGTTCGAGGCAAACGCGGCGGCCTACACAACGCAGCTCGACGCGCTCGATCAGGAGCTCCAGGCCCAGGTCGCCACCATCCCTCCGGCGATCCGCAAGCTCGTGACATTCCATGACGCCTTCCCGTACTTCGCCCGCCACTTCGGGTTCGAGCTGGTCGGGGTCGTCGTCGCCAACGTCGGTCAGGAGCCGAACGCGGCCGAGCTCGCGGCGCTCGTCGAGAAGGTCAAAGCGGTGCACGTCACTGCCGTCTTCTCCGAGGCCCAGTTCAATCCCAAGCTCGCCCGGACGCTGGCCGAGGAGGCGGGGATCGCGAAGGTTGTCACCACGCTCTACAACGACGCCCTGGGGCCGGCCCCGGCCGACAGTTATCCGGGCATGATGCGCTGGAACGTCCAGCAGATCGTGGAGGCCCTCCGCTGAGCAGCCCGTCCAGCCAGTCCGACCCGTCCAGCGTCTCTGGACCGTCGAACCCGTCTAGCCCGTCGGGCCCGCGCCTCCCGCTGGCGGCCGATCCCCTCGTTGGCAGCACCCCCGAGGCACCGGCTGTCGTCGCCCCGGGCGAGCCGACGGTCGTCCTCGAGCATGTGACCGCGGGCTACGGTCGCCGGGTCGCCCTCGCCGACGTCAACCTGACCGTCCGGGCCGGTTCGCTCCTGGCCGTGATCGGCCCGAACGGTGCAGGCAAGAGCACCCTGCTCAAGCTGATCGCGGGACTGCTCAAGCCGGACATCGGGACCGTGAGCGTCCTCGGCGCCGCGCCGGGGGTGGAGGCACGATCCGTCGCGTATGTCCCTCAGGCGGAGGCCGTCGACTGGGACTTTCCGGTGACGGTCGGTGAGGTCGCGATGATGGGGCGCTACGCCCGGCTTGGGTTCGGGCGACGGCCCGGCCGGATCGATCGCGAGCGGGTCGATGCCGCCCTCGAGACGGTCGGCATGCACGGCCAGGTCGAACGCCAGATCGGGGCGCTGTCGGGTGGCCAGCGGCGGCGGGTCTTCCTCGCTCGGGCGATCGCCGCAGAGCCCCAGCTGTACCTGCTCGACGAGCCGGTCACCGGCGTCGACGCCACGACCCAGGAAGAGCTGATGGACGTGCTCGAGGCGGAGGCGCGGGCCGGCAAGACGGTCATCGCCTCGACTCACGACCTGATCTGCGCCGCCCAGCGCTTCCACCAGGCCGCGTTCGTCAACGGCCGGATCGTGGCGACCGGTCCCGCCGCGATGGTCCTCGACCGCCAGCTCCTGTCCGACACGTACGGCGGACACGTCCTCGTCCTGCCCGGCGACGACGGCGGCCGGCTTGTCCTCGACGATGCCCATCACCACGATCAGGCGCCCGGCGGCGAATCGCACTACCACGAGGGCTCGCACTGATGGATCCGATCGGGTTCTTCGCCGATCCGCTTGCCTATGTCTTCATGCAGCGCGGCCTCGTGGCGGCGATCCTCGTCGGGATCGTCTGCGCGGTGATGGGGACGTTCGTCGTGTTGAAGGGTCTGGCCTTCATCGGGGACGCGGTCAGCCATGCGGCATTTCCGGGTCTTGTCATCGCGTTCATGCTCGGTCTGCCGCTATACCTCGGCGGCGCGGTCGCCTCGGTCGGGACGGCGCTCGCGATCGGGTTTGTCTCGCGTCGTGGCCGGCTCCGCTTCGACACGACGGTCGGCGTCCTGTTCGCCGGTACGTTCGCCCTCGGCATCCTGCTGTTCTCCACGATCAAGAACTACGTGGCCGACCTCCTGGGCTATCTGCTCGGGAACGTCCTGGGCATCGGGGTCGGCGATCTGATCCAGGTCGCAGTCCTGGGCATTGTCGTCCTCGTCATCGTCATCGCGATCCGCAAGGAGCTCCTCTACGCAACCTTCGATCCGCTCGGGGCCGCAGCGTCAGGACTGCCGGTCGGGGCGCTCGAGTACCTGCTGCTCGCCCTTCTCGGGGTGACGATCGTGGTCAGCATCCAGGCGGTCGGGATCGTCATGGTCGTGGCCATGCTCGTCACGCCCGCCGCGACCGCGCAGCTGCTCGTCGTCCGGTTCGAACGGCTGATGGTCGTTGCCGCGGCGCTCGCGACCGTCGCGGCGATCAGCGGCCTCTACCTCAGCTTCTATCTGAACCTGGCATCGGGGGCCTCGATCGTGCTGATCGAGACGCTGTTCTTCCTGATCGCACTGGTCCTGGGGCCCCGGAGCGGACTGCTCGCCGGCCGCTCCACGCGCCGGGGTGCCGTGGGGGTCGAGCCGGCCTGATTCGGGCAGGTGCCCTGTGCCTTGAGGTCCCGTGGTCCCGTGCCTGTGCCGCTGGGCTCGTGCCTCGCACCGCCGGGACTCATGTCACCGGGTCGTTCACTCAACGATCGAGTGCGACCAGATCAGCACACCGAGGCAGGCCGGCGTCGCGTTGGGTCATCAGACGAGCGAATCCGACCGATTCGGAGCCCGTGCGGGCGCCAGGAGGGGCCAATTCGCGCGACCACGTCGCATACGATCGTTCAACGACCGGATCCGCCGATTTCGGTCATCGAGTGAACGAATGGGCCGCCAGAACGGCTCGGGCTATTGCTGGTAGCGCTCCACGATCTCGGCCGGGCGCGGCTCCGCTTCGCTCGGATCGAGGCCCGCCGCACGTCGGGCCGCACGCTGGTGGAGGAGGTCGTAGGCGCGGTCGAGCTCAACTTTGATCGCTTCGAGCCGCTCGTGTTCCTCGGCCGTCAACCCGTGGCCGTCGCCGGCGTGCTGCCAGAGGTGCTCCTCCTCATCGGAGAGGGAATTGATCCGTCCGAAGACATCGTCGTCGGGCACGGCGGCTCCTATGACGCTCCTCGTGAACGTGGCGTGGGGATGGTACGCCGATCGGCTCGATCCCCGGGAATCGAAGAACCCACGCCGGGGCACCGGCGAGGGTTCTTCGAATTGGTTGGGATCTACGTGTCGAGGATGCGGTCGGCCTTGCGGTCGATCTTCGCCTTCTCGCTCCCGGTCAGGTTACCCGCCTTCTCCTGCTGCGACGCACGCGCCTTGGCGTTGCGCGCGTGGGATTTGTCGGGCATCGGGTACTTGTGCTCTTCGGGCAGACCGAAGGTCGAGTCCTTCAGGTTGTCGCGCTTCTTCTCGCTCAGGGTCGCCATGAGACGTCCTCCAGTTGGGGGTCGCCTCTGGTGTACCGCACCCCGGATCAGGCGCGGGCGGCGGAGGGAGTTGGGAGCGTTGCAGCCGCGTTGAGAGTGGCGGGAGCCAGACGCCGGGCGAAGTCGCCGGAGCGAACCGCTACGCGCCCTGCTCGACCTCGTGGAGGGTGTGGGCTTCGAGGCCATGGGCCTCACGATGGACGCGGGCGGCCGTCTCGCGGTCCGGGGCGTCGACGAGGCAGAAGACCTTGCCGGCCTCCTCGTCGACCCAATACGACTTGTAGTTGACGCCGTATGCGCCCTGGACGCGAACGTCGGCTTCGTGGGCGCCGGCGACGGCCTCGGCCGTGACGCCGGGGATGTCGTGGATGTCCATGTACGTCGGCACGGAGATCTCCTTGTTCCTACGGGCTCGGCGCGTCGTGATCGACGTCCACGGCTCACTACGGCGGCTCTGGGCCGCCCGGATCGCGCCTCATGCCCCCGGATCGCGCGGTGCAACAGTCTTGCACGAAACGAGGCCGAACCTGTCTCGAAACTCGCGGCGCCGCGCTCGGCCTGGCGCCCGGAAGGGCTCGGCACGCGGCCGAGCCGTTCACTCGATGACCGGAATCGACGGCCCTGCTCGTTGAGCGATCGAATGCGACATGGTGGGGCGGATTGGACTCTTCTGGCGCCCGCACGGGCTCCAAATCGGTCGGTATCGCTCGTCTGATGACCCAACGCGACCAGCCGACCTTGCTCGGTGCCCTGATCTGGTCGCACTCGATCGTTGAGTGAACAGCCCGGTGAGACGCGCCTGTCATTGAGGTACCGGTGCGGCCTCCCGGCTGACCCTCGAGTGACCGCGCAGTACAGCGCTGCGGGTGGGGCGCTGATGTTCGGCGACGCACCGGATTGAGATGACCATACGCGCGTTGACAGCTCCACCGGACTTGCCCGGGCGGAGTCGCCTGCTGATCGCGGCCCGAAACGGGAGCTGTATGTGCGGCGACGCGGCGACGTCCCGGACCGAGCTCGGCCCTAATCCACGTACTGCAGAGGCGTCACGACGAAGTCGTCTGGCAGCTTCACCCCTGTCGCGTGGTTCGGGCAATAGCCGTTCGGGACCTTCGCCAGGTACTGCTGGTGGTAGTCCTCGGCGTAGTAGAACGGCGGGGCCGGCGCGATCTCGGTCGTGATCTGGCCGAACCCGGCGTCCGAGAGCCGCTCCTGGTAGGCATCGCGGGACGCCTCGGCCGTGGCCTGCTGCTCGGCGTCGGCGGTGAAGATGACCGAGCGGTACTGGCTGCCGTGGTCGTTGCCTTGGCGCATGCCCTGGGTCGGGTCGTGGTTCTCCCAGAAGACCTTGAGGAGCTGCTCGTACGAGACCTTGGCCGGGTCGTAGGCGACGAGGACGACCTCGGCGTGGCCGGTCTTGCCGGAGCAGACCTCCTTGTAGT
>JACDAH010000422.1 GCA_013695505.1 Chloroflexota bacterium
CGTCAGCCCTGCTCCGACCCCGAGCCCGACCGCCGCGCCGACGCCGCCCATCGAGCCCGCGCCGGAGGCGACCCCGACCGTTGAGCCCGACCCGTTCGCCGATCCTCATGCGCCGCCCTCCGGCGCCCCGGACCCCGTTGTCGGCGAGCCGAGCTCCGCCCCCGTCGTCGGAACCTCGCCCCGTGGCGATCAAGCACCGTCCGGTCCCGGGACCCGCGATCCGATCGCCGGCCGCGGCGCGACCGACCCGACGAACCGGTGGATCGTCGTCCTCAAGGCGGGATCCGACGTCACCGCGACGGCCGATCGACAGGGCCGCCGGATCGGCTTCACGTTCGATCGGTCGTATCGCAATGCGTTTCGCGGCTATTCGGCGACGCTCGACCGGAGCCAGGTCACGGCCCTCAGCCACGACCCGCTCGTGGCGATGATCGTCGCCGACGAGAAGATCGAGGCCGAGTCCCAGACGATGCCGACCGGGATCAGCCGGGTCTTCGCCACGAAGTCGAGCGTCGCGAAGATCGACGGCCTGGACCAGCGTGTCGACGCTGACGTCGCGATCGTCGACACGGGCGTCGCCCGGGTCGCCGACCTGAACGTCGCCGGCGGCTACAACTGCTCCACATCAGACCGAAGCGCGTGGCGCGACGTCTACGGCCACGGCACCCACGTCGCGGGCACCGTCGGGGCGCTCGACAACGGGTTCGGCGTGGTCGGCGTGGCGCCGGGCGTCCGGATCTGGGGCGTCAAGATCCTCAACGACAACGGCGAAGGGCTCCTCAGCTGGTACGTCTGCGGACTCGACTGGATCGCCGCCCAGCACGATCCGCTGGACCCGACCCGGCCGCTTTTCGAGGCGGTCAACATGAGCGTCGCCAAGTACGGCAAGGACGACACCAACTGCGGCATGACCAACAAGGACATCCTCCACGTCGCGATCTGCCGGCTCGTCGGGAGCGGCGTGACGGTCGTGGCCGCCGCCGCCAACGACTCCTCGACGGCTTCGGCGCGGGTGCCGGCCGCCTACAACGAGGTCATCACGGTCTCGGCCCTCGCCGACACCGACGGCAAGCCGGGCGGCCTCGGCGGCAACCGCTGCTACTCGTGGGGGACCTACGACCGCGACGACACCTTCGCCAACTTCAGCAACTACGGCTCGGACGTCGACCTGATCGCGCCCGGCAAGTGCATCTGGTCGACCGTGCCTGGCGGCTACAAGTACAGCTCGGGCACGTCGATGGCCGCGCCTCATGTGACCGGTGCCGCCGCCCTGCTCAAGGCCAGCCGCCCGGGCCTCACCCCGGCCGAGGTCCGCGAGGCGCTCCAGTACCTCGGCAATCTCAACTGGAAGACCTCGACGGACCCCGACTCCCACCACGAGCGCCTGCTCGACGTGTCGAAGATCGGACCGCGCGGCGACTTCTCGGTGACTGCCGGATCGGTCGCGACCGTCGGCGAGGCGGGCGGCTCGGCCCGCTTCCCGGTCACGATCGCCCGGACCCCCACCTCGTTCGAGCGGATCCGCCTGTCGGTTACGGGCCTGCCCGACGGCGCGACCGCCGCGTTCGCGCCAGCGAGCCTGTACGGGTTCGCGGGTGTTGCCTCGACCCTGACCGTGACCGTCCCGCGCGGTCTCGCGCCCGGCTCCTATCCGATCACGATCAGCGCCAGCGAGCACGGCACCATCCACACCTCGGATGCCACGATCGTGGCCGAGAACGACCTGCCCACGGCCCTGCCCCCGGCGACCGCCGCCCTGGTCAGGGGCATCCTCAGCTCGACGACCGTGCCCACCAGGGTGAGCTGGCCCGCGGCCACCGATCCCAGCACCGGGATCGCCGGCTACGAGCTCCAGATGAGCGAGGACGGTGGCACCTGGATTGCCGCGTCCTCGACCAGCTCGGCGATCCGCAGCGCGACCGCCAGCCACGACCTCGGCCACGCCTACCAATACCGCGTCCGCGCCCAGGACGGTGTTGGCAATTGGAGCGCCTGGGCCAGCGGCCCGATCGTGACCGGCGCGCTGCTCCAGGACCGAGCGACCGCGGTCACGTACAGCGGGACGTGGAAGAAGTCGACCTACGTCAACGCCTCGGGTGGCTCGACGACCTACGCGACCAGCTCGGGCGCGCGGGTCCGGACCACGTTCAGCGGCCGCGGCATCGCGATGGTCGCCCCGGTCGGGACGACGCGCGGATCGGCGAGGATCTACATCGACGGCGCCTACCGCACGACCGTGAGCTTCCGCGCCTCGTCGGGTCGGAGCCGGGTCGTGATGTTCTCGACCACGTTCGCGACGCTCGGCACGCACACGATCGACGTCCGCCTCGTCGGCAACGGCCGGGTCGACCTCGACGCGTTCGTCATCCTCCGTTGACGGCCTGATCGCTCCGCGGAACGCCCTCGCCTTGCGGGGCCGCGTATCATGCGAACCCGGCCGCGGCGCCTGTTCGTCCCGCGCCGCTCGAGGATTGCACGAGGACCTGCCGTGGCACGCGCGATGTGGAAGGGGGCCATCCAGTTCGGGCTGGTGACCATCCCGGTCAAGCTCTACCTGGCGACCGAGTCCGACTACACGATCCGCTTCAACATGCTCCACGAGAAGGACCTCTCGCGGATCCAGATGAAGACGTGGTGTCCGGTCGAGGACAAGCCGATCTCGCGAGGCGACACGGTCAAGGGCTACGAGTATTCGCCGGGCGAGTACGTCGTGATCACCGATGAGGACCTGGAGAAGGTGCCGCTCAAGACGGTCCGTTCGATCGAGATCGAGCAGTTCACCAAGGTCGACGACGAGGAGACGGCGAAGACCCGCTTCGTCAAGCAGGCCTATTACGTCGAGCCCGACAAGATCGGTCGGAAGCCGTTCTACCTCCTTCGATCCGTCCTCCAGGAGGAGGGCCTCAAGGCGATCTGCAAAGTCGTCATCAAGGACCGTGAGGCGCTCGCGTCGCTCGACCCATTCGCCGAGACGATGCTCCTCACCACGCTCCACTGGCCCGACGAGATCCGCTCGACCGTCGAGCTCGACCTGCCGGAAGACGACTTCGAGTTCAAGCCCGCCGAGCTCGCCATGGCCCGCCAGCTCGTGTCGGCGATGACCGGCGAGTTCAACGCCAAGGAGTACAAGGACGAGTACCGGGACGCGCTGATGCAGGTCATCGAGTCGAAGATCGAGGGCCACGAGGTGAAGGCGCCGGAGCCGGTCGAGGAGGGCGGCAAGCTGATCGACCTGATGGCGGCCCTCGAAGCCTCGGTCAACGCCGCCAAGGCCGCCCGAACCGACAAGCCGGTCAGCGTCGCCGAGGCGAAGAAGGCCCGCGCGACGAAAGCCGACACGAAGACCGCGACCCGGACCAAGGCGGCCGCGAGGGCGGACGACGAGACCGAGGCTGCCCCCGCCAAGCCGCGCAAGCGCAAGACCGCCTGACGC
>JACDAH010000426.1 GCA_013695505.1 Chloroflexota bacterium
GCTGGTCGACGGGCGAACCACCGACAATCCGTACCGACGGGGCGGATTGCTCGTCGCGCGCGGGGCGTTCGAGACGGCCCTCGACCAGGCGACGAACGTCGTCGAGATCGACGTCTGAAGCAGTCGCGGTTCGGTCGGCCCAGGGAAACGCTGCCGCACGCTCGATCACGCCGCCCGTTCACTGGCCGACCGTTGATCGATGTGACTGATCATCTCGGCGGTCACCGTGCGTGGCCACATCGCCGCCGTGCGGGAATTACCCGGATGAGTGGTAGCGGCGCTCGATCGGCCCGGATCTGATCAGGGAGCCTGATCAAGCGGTGCGCGCGCCCCGGCCGGAGCACCACGTGGGGCTCTGTGATCCCCCGGACGATCAGATCGAGCATCAACGAGCGTGGCGCGAGTCGGATCACGACACGAATCGTTGGATCTGTGCCTGGGACCACGCTCGCACGTTGGAAATTGATCGCCACAGGGATCAGCGACCGCCGCTGATCGATGTCATTGATCGAATTGGCAATGAGTATGCGCGGCCACGTTCCCGGCGCGACATGATTCGCTCGGAATGACCCGTGGTCACGCTCGATCGGCCCGGATTGGATCAGCGAGGCTGATCAGCGCTGGGTCGCGCTGCGCCGGACGCGGTGCCCGGTTCGATCGGGCCGCTCGTTCGGTACCATTGCCGCCGTGTCGCCCCCTGCCACCGAGCACGATCCGCGGATCAAGTCCCTGTCCGCCGCCGAGATTCGCAGCCGCTTCGTCGAGTTCTTCGCCGAGCGCGGCCACGCGACTGTGCCCAGCGCGAGCCTCGTTCCGGCCGGCGACGCGACCCTCCTCTTCACGAACTCGGGGATGGTCCAGTTCAAGGAGGTCCTGACCGGCTCCGAGACGCGGAGCTACACCCGGGCGGTTGACTACCAGCGCGTCCTGCGGGTGGCCGGCAAGCACAACGACTTCGAGGAGGTCGGCCGGACGACCCGCCACCACACGTTCTTCGAGATGCTCGGCAACTGGAGCTTCGGTGACTACTTCAAGCGCGACGCGATCCACTTCGCCTGGAATTTCCTGACGAAGGACATGGGCATCCCGCCCGAGCGCCTGGCGGCGACGACCTACAAAGACGATGAGGCCGCCCGCCAGGTCTGGCGCGACGAGATCGGCCTGCCACCCGAACGGATGGCTGTCTGGGGCGACGTCGACAACGGCGACGACAGCAACTTCTGGCGAATGGCCGACACCGGGCCCTGCGGCCCGTGCAGCGAGATCCACTTCGATCGCGGCGCACATCTGTCCGAGGGCCCGGAATGCGTTCCCGATCACTCTGAGAGCTGCCCGCGCTGGCTAGAGCTCTGGAACCTCGTCTTCATGGAATTCGACCAGCGCCCGTCCGGCCGCGTCCCGCTGCCGTTCACGAGTGTCGACACCGGACTGGGCCTGGAGCGTCTGGCGAGCGTCGTCCAGCAGGTCCCGAGCAACTTCGACACGGACCTCTTCCTGCCGATCCACGCCCGGATGCGCGAGATGATGGGACACGACGCGAGCGCGTTCGAGGCGGAACGGTTCAGCTACCAGGTCATCGCCGATCACGCCCGTGCCATCGTGTTCCTGATCGCCGACGGCGTGCTGCCGGCGAACGAGGGGCGCGGCTACGTCCTGCGCCGGATCGTCCGCCGGGCGGTCCGCCACGGCCGGATCCTCGGCCGACGCGAGCCGTTCATGGCCGACCTCGGCCGGGTCGTCATCGAGATGATGAAGGAGGCATATCCGTACCTGGTCGAACGCCAGGACGCGGTCCTCGCCGCGATCGAGCGGGAGGAGGCCCAGTTCGCGCGGACCCTCGATGCCGGGACGGCCCAGCTCGAGGCCGCCCTCGCGACGCTGGCGCCGGATGCGGAGCGGGTCATCGGGCGACGCACCGAGGACCTCCCGGTCGATGCTCCGGCCCTCCCCGGCGAGCTCGCGTTCCGGCTCCACGACACGTTCGGCTTCCCGATCGACCTGACCGTCGAGCTGGCCGCCGAATACGGCGTTGCGATCGACCGCGCAGGGTTCGACGCAGCCCTCGCCGAACAGCGCGAGCGGAGCCGATCCGGCAAGAAGGCCGAGCTGGCGAAGCACGCCGAGCTGATGTCGCTCTATCAGGCGATCCGGGCCCGGGCCGGCGACACCGAGTTCCTGGGGTACGAGACGACGACCGCCACCGGGACCGTCGTTGCGATCGTCCGGGACGGGATCGAGTTCGACGAGCTGACCGGCCAGGGCGCCGCCGAGGTCGTTCTCGATCGGACCCCGTTCTACGCCGAGGGCGGCGGCCAGGTCGGCGATCAGGGCGAGCTTCGCGAAGAGGGCGGCGGCTCGCCCATTTTCGTGGTCGAGGACGCCCAGAAACCGGTCGGCGGGCTGATCGTGCTCCGTGGCACGCTTCATGGCCGGCTGCGCGTCGGCGAGACGGTCGACGCGGTCGTGGACCCGGACCGGCGCGGCCACACGATGCGCAACCACACCGGCACGCATCTGCTCCACCGGGCGCTCCGCAACGTCGTCGGCGAGGCGGCGCGCCAGGCCGGCTCGCTCGTGAGCCCGGACGGGCTGCGGTTCGACTTCCCGTTCGACCGGCCGCTGACGCCCGACGAGATCCGCCAGATCGAGGATCAGGTCCGGGCGGTGATTCGTGACGATCGCTCGGTCACGCCGTCGTTCATGACGATGCAGGAGGCGATCGACGCCGGGGCCGACGCATTCTTCGATGAGAAGTACGGCGAGACGGTCCGGACGGTCCGGGTCGATGGATACAGCCACGAGCTGTGCGGTGGGACGCATTGCCGCGCCTCCGGCCAGGTCGGCAGCTTCGCCATCGCGGGTGAGCGGAGCATCGGGTCGGGGATGCGCCGGATCGAGGCGCTGACCGGCGCGGGCGCGGACGCATACCTGCGGTCGCGTACCGACGCGCTCGCGGCCGCGACCGAGGCCGCCGGAGGTCACACCGCCGATCTGCTGCGGGTCCGGATCCGTGCCCTCGAGGCCGAGCTTCGCGTGACGAGGCGACGAGTCAAGGCCGCGGCGGCCAGTGGTGG
>JACDAH010000438.1 GCA_013695505.1 Chloroflexota bacterium
CCAGCAGCCGTGGCCGGGGATGCCGGCCGCGAACGGGACGCCCTGGCGGACCAGGTACTCGACGAGGATCTGGGCACCGGTCAGCCGGCTGAGCGCGGTGGCGGAGTCGCTCAACGATGCTCCCACGCGTGGCGATGTAATCGTTTACAGAAGGACGCCCGGAATGTACAAACGGGGTTGCCCGGTGTCAACGTTCTGGATGCGCCACGGGTCCCGGGCCCGTTGCGGCGCGGGTGTCGAAAGGGGTTTGCGCGGCCGCCGGTGGCCGGTCGCAGGTCACGACTCCCGGCCTTCTGGTCGCGACGCGCCCCGTGGCGGTATGGTGTGACGCGATGGCGTCCGTGTCGCGGGCGCGACGAAAGGACAGGGTCGAACACATGACGCAGGTCGCCGAGCCAGGCAGTGCCGCAGGCGCAACCTCCACCCACGGCGCGGGGCAGGGGACCCTCGGCGCCGTACACCACTGGATCGGTGGACGGATCGTCGAGGGGACGTCCGGCCGGCGTGGCCCGGTCTTCGATCCGGCGACGGGTCGGATCGCTCGTGAGGTCGATTTTGCGACGACCGACGAAGTTGCCGCCGCGGTTGCCGCGGCCAAGGCGGCCTTTCCGGCCTGGCGGGCGAGCTCGCTCTCGAAGCGGACCGACATTCTGTTCAAGATCCGCAACCTGGTCGAGAGCCGCCGGACGGAGCTCGCGGCCCACCTGACGGCGGAGCACGGCAAGGTCCCGTCCGATGCCCTCGGGGAGATCGCCCGCGGCATCGAGAACCTCGAGTTCGCCTGCTCGATCCCGAACCTCCTCAAGGGCGGCTTCACCGAGCAGGCCTCGACCGGCGTCGATGTCTTCCAGATCCGCCAGCCCCTCGGCGTCGTTGCGGGGATCACGCCGTTCAACTTCCCGGCGATGGTCCCGATGTGGATGTTCGCGACCGCGATCGCGACCGGCAACACGTTCATCCTGAAGCCGTCCGAGAAGGACCCGTCGGCGTCGATGTTCCTGGCCGAGCTCCTCCACGAGGCCGGCGTCCCCGACGGCGTGTTCAACGTCGTCCACGGCGACAAGGTCGCGGTCGACGCGATCCTCGAGCACCCCGACGTGGCCGCGGTGTCCTTCGTCGGTTCGACCCCGATCGCCCGCTACATCTACGAGACCGGGACGAAGAACGGCAAGCGGGTCCAGGCCCTCGGCGGCGCCAAGAACCACATGATCGTCCTGCCCGACGCCGACATCGACATGGCCGCCGATGCGGCGATCTCGGCCGGTTATGGCTCGGCCGGCGAGCGCTGCATGGCGATCGCCACGATCGTTGCCGTCGGCGATGTTGCCGATCCGCTCGTCGCGGCGATCACGAAGCGACTGCCGCAGGTGAAGATCGGGCCGGGCAGCGATCCCCAGGCCGAGATGGGCCCTCTGGTGACCCGCCAGCATCGCGACAAGGTCGCGTCGTACCTCGACAGCTCCGCGGCCCAGGGCGCGACGGTCGTGGCGGACGGTCGGGAGCACCCGCTCTTCAAGGATTCGGACGGCTTCTTCCTCGGCGTCTCGCTGATCGACCACGTCTCGACCGAGATGGATGCCTACAAGGACGAGATCTTCGGACCGGTCCTGACCGTCGTCCGGGTCCCGACCTACGAGGCCGCGGTCGGCCTGGTCAACGACAACCCGTACGGCAACGGGACCGCGATCTTCACCCGCGACGGCGGCGCGGCGCGCCAGTTCCAGTTCGAGGTCCTCGCCGGGATGGTCGGGATCAACGTCCCGATCCCGGTCCCGGTCGCCTATTACAGCTTTGGCGGCTGGAAGAGCTCGCTCTTCGGCGATCTCCACATGTACGGCCCCGAGGGCATCCAGTTCTATACCAGGGCCAAGATCGTGACCCAGCGCTGGCCCGACCCCGGCACGTCGAAGATCGACCTCGGGTTCCCCCGGACGCGCTGATGGTCGAGTCGGTGGCCGGTCGCAACGGTCAGATCTTCCTCGTCAGCGCTGCGCGGACCCCGATCGGCAAGTTCGGCGGCGCGTTCGCCGAGACCCCGGCGACCACCCTCGGCGGGGTCGCCATCCGCGCCGCGCTCGAGCGGTCCGGTCTGCCCGAGGGGACCCCGGTCGACGAAGTCCTGATGGGCCAGGTCCTCCAGGCGGGCGTCGGTCAGGCGCCGGCTCGCCAGGCGGCGCTTGCGGCCGGGATGCCCGAGACGACGTCGGCGACCACGATCAATCGGGTCTGTGGCTCGGGACTCAAGTCGATCATGCTGGCCGCCGCAGAGATCCGGGCGGGAGACGCGGAGATCGCGGTCGCCGGCGGCATGGAGAACATGAACCTCGCGCCGTTCCTTCTGTCGAAGGCCCGGTTCGGCTACCGGCTGGGTGACGGTCGCCTGATCGATTCAGCCGTGACCGACGGGTTGACCTGCGCCTTCGAGGGCTGCCACATGGGCACCCACGCCGAGCGGGTCGCCATCCGCGACCGCGTCAGCCGCGAGGATCAGGACGCGTTCGCGCTGGCGTCGCATCAGCGGGCGGTGGCCGCCCAGGACGGGGGCCGGTTCGATGCCGAGCTCGCCCCCGTGACGGTCCGCGATGCGAAGGGCCGCGAGACGGTCGTCGACGCGGACGAGGGTCCGCGCCGCGATTCGTCCCTGGAGGCGCTGGCTCGGCTCAAGCCGGTCTTCGACCTGCCGACCGGCGCGGACCGTGGCGACGCGACGACCGGAACCGTGACCGCCGGCAACGCGCCCGGGATCACCGACGGGGCCGCCGCCACCGTCGTGGCCAGCGAACGGGCGGTCGAACGCCTGGG
>JACDAH010000521.1 GCA_013695505.1 Chloroflexota bacterium
AGCCGCAGCTGCCGGCCGCGCGCGCCGCGGGGATTGCGGACGCGGTCGAGCGCTGGCAGGCGGACGGCGGCCGGATCGTCCTCGCCAGCGACCAGGCCCCCCGTCTCGCCGAGCTGCTCGACGAGGCCGGCCATCCCGTCGCGGTGGTCCACGCCCCGGCGGCTCCGCCGCCGGGCGGGATCGCGCTCGTCGAGCGGAGCCTGAACGGCGGGTTCGGCGGCGGCCCGGACGGGCTCGTCTTCGTCACGGATCGGGAGCTCTTCGGGAGCGTCCGGGTTCGCCGGCCGAAGGCGATGCGGCGGGTGGTCCCGCGCGACATCCTCGAGCGTCTGACGCCGGGCGACCTCGTCGTCCATATCGATCACGGGGTCGCCCGCTACGAGCGGATGCTGCGCCGGGGCAACAAGGCCGAGGGCGAGGATCGCGACTATCTCGAGCTCAGCTTCTCCGGTACCGACAAGATCTTCGTTCCCGTCGAGCAGATCATCCGGATCTCGCGCTACAGCGGCGCCGAGCATCCCCAGCTCAGCAAGCTCGGCGGGACCGACTGGCTGCGGACCAAGCAGAGGGTGCGCAAGGCGGTCGCCGACCTCGCCGAGGAGCTCCTGACCCTGTACGCGTCGCGAGCCAACGCGCCGGGTCATTCCTTCGCCCCGGATACGCCCTGGCAGCAGGAGATGGAGGCAAGCTTCCCGTACGAGGAGACGCCCGACCAGCTCCGGGCGGTGGTCGAGGTCAAGCTCGACATGGAGGCGAGCCGGCCGATGGACCGGCTCGTCGTCGGCGACGTCGGCTACGGCAAGACCGAGGTGGCGCTGCGCGCCGCGTTCAAGGCGATCCAGGACGGCAAGCAGGTCGCGGTCCTCGTCCCGACCACGGTCCTCGCGGCGCAGCATCACCAGACGTTCGGACAGCGCTTCGCGGCGTTCCCGATTCAGGTCCGGCTCCTCTCGCGCTATGTCGCGGCGACGGAGCAGAGCAAGACGATCGAGGGTCTCGCCGAGGGCTCGGTCGACCTCGTCATCGGGACGCATCGGCTGCTCAGCAAGGACGTCCGCTTCCGCGATCTGGGGCTGGTGGTCGTCGACGAGGAGCAGCGCTTCGGCGTCGCCGCCAAGGAGAAGCTCAAGCGGCTCCGGCGCGAGGTCGACGTGCTGACGCTCAGCGCCACGCCGATCCCGCGGACGCTCAACCTGGCCCTCGCCGGCGTCCGCGACATGTCCGTCATCGAGACCCCGCCGGAGGACCGGCTGCCGATTCAGACCCGGGTCGCTGAGGCGTCGGCCGGGCTCGTCCGCGACGCGATCCTGCGCGAGCTCGACCGCGGCGGGCAGGTCTTCTTCGTCCACAACCGGGTCGAGACGATCGAGGCCCAGACCGAGCAGCTCCGGCGGATGCTGCCGGGAGCCCGCTTCGTCGTCGGCCACGGTCAGATGGCCGAGGGACACCTCGAGAGCGTGATGAGCACCTTCGCCGCCGGCAATGCCGACGTCCTCGTCTGCACGACGATCATCGAATCCGGCCTGGACATCCCCAACGCCAACACGATCGTGATCGATCGGGCCGACACACTCGGCCTGGCCCAGCTCTACCAGCTCCGCGGCCGGGTCGGGCGGTCGTCGCGCCGGGCGTACGCCTATCTCCTCTACCGGCGCCGTGAGCGGATGAGCGAGGAAGCGCGGAAGCGGCTCCAGGCGATCTTCAATGCGTCGGAGCTCGGGGCCGGGTTTCAGATCGCCCTCGCCGACCTCGAGATCCGAGGCGCCGGCAACATCCTCGGCGGGGAGCAGTCCGGCCACATGGCGGCGGTCGGGTTCGATCTCTACTCGCGTCTCCTGGCCGAGGCAGTCGAGGAGCGTAAGGCTCTTCGCGAGGATCGTCCGATCCGGGTCGACCGGCCCCAGGCAGTGGTCGATCTGCCGGTGGAAGCCCACCTGCCCGACGACTACGTTCAAGAGGAGGCCCAGAAGCTCGAGCTCTATCGCCGCCTCGCCCGGGCCCGCTCGGGTGGCGACCTCGCGGCGTTCCGTCAGGAGCTGATCGACCGGTTCGGCCCGATGCCGGCGCCGGTCGTCCGCCTCGTCGAGGTCGCCGAGCTGCGCCTCACGGCGGAGGCCGCCGGCGTGGCGTCGATGTCGCGCGAGGATGGCCAGCTCGTCGTCCGCTTCGGCGAGGGGATGTCGCGGGCGACGGCGATGCGCCTCCTGGCCGGGGGTGGCCTGCCCGGCGTCAAGCCGTCGGAGGTGACGTTCGCGAGCAACCAGGTCCGGATCCGCCTGCCCCGCGACGCGTCGCGGGCATGGGGCCTGACCCAGGCCGTGGTCGCCCGCCTGTCCGCGGACGAGGTGGCTGCCTCCTGACGCGAGCGGACGGCTCGTGACGATTGCAGCGCACCTGCAATGTCGTTGAAACAGTGGCGATGTTAGGGTCCGCGCGATGACCGACTCGAACGCCCTGCACCTCAGCGAGGATCTCCGCGAACTCGAGGGCGAGTGACGGATCCGGCCCCGGATGCGGCTGTCGAGCCGGATCGCGCGATCCTCCGTCTCGAAGTGCCGATCGCCTCGCCCCGGGAGCTGCGTGCCCTGCGCGGCGCTCTCCTCGCCGCGCGGGCCACCGAGCTGTCCGAGATCCAGCGCCGGGCCGGCCGGCTGAACCTCGGGTACGGCAGCGACACCAGCCGCGAATCGATGAGCGACGAGGTGGCGACCCTCCGCCAGCGCTGGGAAATGCTCGACCGGCTGATCGCGTCGATCGACGCGGCCTCGCCCGGCGACCACGGCTGACCTGGCTCGCCCGACAACGTGCTGCGGCCATTACGCTAGGCGGATGAAGCCGTTCGTGTTCCTGGCCGATGCGTTCGACGTCACGACCGCACGCGAGCTCGGCGAGCGTGCTCGGGCGGCCGAGGATCTCGGCGTCACGACGTTCGTCCTGCCCGATCACCTCATCCCCCAGCTCTCGCCGGTGCCGTACCTCGCGACCGTCGCCGCGCTCACCGAGCGGATCCGGATCAGCGCCTTCGTCCACAACAACGACCTCCGCCATCCCGCAGTCCTCGCCCAGGACCTCGCCTCGCTCGACGTCCTGTCCGGCGGCCGAGTCGATGTCGCGATCGGGGCCGGCTGGAATGAGCCCGAGTACCGCGCGGTCGGCCTCACGTTCGACCCGATCCGCGTCCGCCAGGGGCGCCTCGCCGAGGCGATCGCGGTCATCAAGGGCTGCTTCGGGCCTGCCGCCTTCTCGTTCAGCGGCCAGCACTACACGATCACCGACTACGACGCCTATCCCAAGCCCGTCCAGCGGCCGCACGTGCCGTTCTTCATCGGCGGCGGCGGACGCCCGACGCTCGAGCTCGCGGCTCGTGAGGCCGACATCGTCGGGCTGGCGCCGCGGATCCTCTCGGGTCAGCGCCCGGATCCCCAGTCGATGACGTGGGCGGCGACCGAGGAGAAGATCGGCTGGGTCCGCGCCGCGGCGGGGCAGCGATTCGCGGATCTGTCCTTCAACGTCTACCCATCGCAGTGGCCGATCACCGTCACCGACGACGTTCGCGGCGAAGCCCGCAAGGTCATCGACCGGATGCGCGAAGGGACCGGCATCGAGATGACCGAGCAGGAGGTCATTGACTCGCCCCACATCTTCATCGGCTCGATCGAGCGGTTCGTCGAGAAGTTCTCCGAGCTCCGGGAAGGGCTCGGCATCAGCTCCTTCCTCGTCGGCAGTCTCGACGAGCTTGGACCGGTGGTCGAGCGACTCGCCGGCTCGTGATGGTTCCGCGAGTGGCGAGGCGCTAGCTCCGCCGCCCGGAGGACTCGACAAAATCGAGGAAGTCCAGCTCGCCCGGCGATCGTCCCGCCGCGGTCAGCAAGACGGCCGCGTCAGCGAACTGCTGCAGCGCATGGCTGTAGAGGTGCTGGAGATGGAACCAGAACGGATGGCCGGGGCCGTCGGTTTCGGTCCGGCACGGACCGTCCAGTGCGGCCTCGTCCAGGGTCGCCAGCCAGGTCCGCATTTCCGCCTCGTCCTGTGCCCAGCGGTCGCGGATCGTGGCGACATCGGCGAAGTCGGTTGCGACGAGCTCCTCGTCGCTCGGCGAGAACACCGTGCGGTCCGGGGCGGCGAGACGGACCCTCCAGCTCCATTCCACGTCCAGCTCGTGGACCAGGGTCGTCCGGAGATCCCGAAGTGTCGGGGGAGCGCCATCGACCAGCGGCGCCGCAGGATCGTCTGCAGCGGCCAGGATTCGGTCACGGACCCAATACAGGTGGTCGAACAACGCGGCGACATCGGCGGGATGCATGAGCGGATTGTGGCCGATCGGGGCGGCGATGTCCGTCGCCCAGCCCGGCCGTGCAGCGCGCCTCTTGACAAACCGCGGCCGGGGGTTCAGCCTCCGACACGGTTCGCAACCTCGCAGGCCCCGAGTCAAGGGCCGACGAGCCGGAAAGGAGAACGTTTCATGTTCGTCGCCGCTGTTGCCGCCGCGTCCGCGTCACGCCTCCGGAGGACCGCCCGCTCGTAGCCTCGCCCTCGTCGCGAGACCCCGAGACCGTCCCGACCGGGACGGTCGCTCCATGTCCGGGAGCGTGACGCCGTTCGATCCGACGGCCTCCCCAAGCGTTGTTCCCGGAGAGCGAATCCCATTGTCTCGAACCCAGCGCCGGCGCGGCAACGATCGCCACGCCGAATCCTTCCGCTGCGTCCATTGCCGGCTCGACGTCCCGCTGGCGACGGTTGGCACCGCCCATCGCAATCACTGCCCGAGCTGTCTCTGGTCGCGTCATCTCGATGACGACGCGGGCGACCGCGCGTCCGACTGCCAGGCCTCGATGGAGCCGATCGCGATCACCGTGCGCGGCGATGGTGAGTGGGTCCTGATCCACCGTTGCCAGGGCTGCGGGACGCTGTCGTCCAACCGGATCGCGGGTGACGACAACCCTCTGCTCCTGGTCCGCATCGCCGTCAAGCCCCTCGCCCAGCCGCCGTTCCCACTCGACCGGCTTGCCCACCTGTGAGGCACGGTCACGGCCTCTGCGGGCGTCGCCGATCAGCCGTCTCGATCAACCAGCCTGATGCGCCGGACCGCGGTTCGGGGGGCCGCCGCGACCCGCGCCATCGACGTGCGGTAGCGTCAACGTGACACCAGTCCAACCAGAGGGAGAAAG
Organism: Chloroflexota bacterium; assembly: GCA_013695505.1. Lineage (GTDB taxonomy): Bacteria > Chloroflexota > Limnocylindria > Limnocylindrales > CSP1-4 > CF-46. Next base: position 5,169 of record JACDAH010000521.1, read on the forward strand.
GTCTTGAGCGGATGACGGACGGACCGGTCACGCGGGTCGGGTTCATCGGGACGGGCGTCATGGCCCGCCATCACCTCGAGGAAATGCTCCCCCGGGATGACACGATGGTCGTCGCGGTCTGTGAGCGCGCGCCCGCCGCGTGGGCGGAGGCGGTCGAGCTGTTCGACCGCAACGGTCGCGCTGTCCCGCCGAACGAGCCCGACTGGGAGCGGTTCGTCACGACCTTGGCCGCCGACCTCGACGTCGTGTTCATCCTGACCCCGCACGCGTTCCACTTCGCCCAGGCCACGGCATGTCTCGAGGCCGGCCTCGACGTCCTCCTCGAGAAGCCGATGGTCCTCACCGCGGACGAGGCGGAAGCTCTGATTGCGACCCGGGACCGGACTGGCCGCCTGCTGGTGGTCGCGTTCCAGGGCAGCCTGTCGCCCCAGGTCCGCGAAGCCTCGCGGCTCCTCCGCTCGGGCGAGCTCGGACCGATCCTGAACATCAGCGCGACCGCATGGCAGAACTGGTCGACGCTCACGACCGGGACGTGGCGGCAGGACCCGGCGCTGTCGGGCGGCGGTTTCATGTTCGACACCGGTGCCCACATGCTGAACACGGTGTCCGATCTCGCCGGCGAGGATTTCGCCGAGGTGGCCGCGTGGCTCGAGGACGACGGCAGCCCGGTCGACATCCGCGCCGCGATCATCGGGCGGCTGGCATCGGGCGCTCTCGTCACGATGAACGCATGTGGAAGCGCGATCCCGTCGTGCCACTCCGAGATCCGGGTCTTCACGACCGGAGCCATCCTGCGGACCGGAATCTGGGGCGAGACGCTCGAGATCCAGCGAAGCGGCGCATCCACGCTGCGCAGGGTCCGGGCCACCGCCGGGATGCCGGACTGGGAGCAGTTCCTGAACGTCCGGGCAGGCCGGATCCCGAACCCGAGCCCGCCCGAGGTTGGCCTCCGGATGGCTCGTCTCTGGGACGCAATCCGCGAATCGACGGCGAATGCCGGCGCCGTGGTCCGGCTGCCCGCGAGCCAGTCGGCACCGGCTCTGCCGAGTGCGTCCATCGCGGCGGTCGGACGATGACCCGTGTCACGGTCTGGAGCGAGCACCGCCAGGAGCGATCAGACCCGGCCGTGGCGGCGGTCTATCCCGACGGCATCCATACCGCCATCGCCGCCGGCCTGCGCGAGGCGGGCTTTGACGTTGCGACCGCGACCCTCGACGAGCCCGAGCATGGCCTGACCGATGAAGTCCTGGCAGCGACCGACGTCCTGACCTGGTGGGGCCATGTCGCCCACGGAGAGGTCGATGAGGCGATCGTCGATCGCGTCCAGCGGCGAGTGCTCGACGGGATGGGCCTGATCGTCCTCCATTCGGGCCACCACTCGAAGATCTTCCGGCGGCTCATGGGAACGACCGCCGACCTGAAGTGGCGCGAGGCCGGCGAGCGCGAGCGGCTGTGGGTCATCGACCGGTCGCACCCGATCGCCGACGGGCTCGGGGAGGCCGTCGTCATCGACGCAGAGGAGATGTACGGCGAGCCGTTCGACGTCCCGGCGCCGGACCAGCTCGTCCTCGTCAGCTGGTTTGCCGGTGGCGAGGTGTTCCGGAGCGGCTGCTGCTGGAGCCGCGGACGTGGCCGGATTTTCTATTTCCGGCCGGGGCACGAGACCTACCCGACCTACTTCCAGCCGGCCGTCCGCCACGTGATCGCCAATGCCGTCCGCTGGGCGGTCGGGCCGCGCGGCGCGCCGATCGTCGTCGCCAATCAGGCGTCGCTGGAACCGCTTTCGAACGGTTGACGCCGGCGCCGAACCGGCCTGGGTTCGGCCGGGATCAACCGGTCAGTCGAGAACGACCACCTCGTCGCCGATCCCGATCTGGCCGTCGCTCAGGATCCGGGCCCGGAGCCCGGCGCGGTGGACGAGCGGTGCGAGGACCGGCCGGCCGAGCATGTCCTGAAGGTACTGGCACGGCTCGCACAACCGGGTGCCTTCGCACTCGACCGTGCCGATCCGGAACCGTCTTCCGACCAGCTCGTTGAGACGGATCCCGCGCGTCGTCACGTTGCGCCGGGTCTCGCCCGGCGCGAGCGTGATCCCGGCGTGGTCCGCGAGGGATTCGATCTCCTCGGCCTCGATGAGCGTGACGTGCCGGTCGACCTTGGGATCGGCCGAGTAGTGGCCGGCGCCCGTGGCGTAGCGGTCGCCATCGAGGCCCAGCCCGGCGATCGCCCGGATCCGCCGGACGCCATGCATCGGTTCGCTGGCGGCGGCGGTGACGTGGATGGCCTCGACGAGCCCCCGACCGGGATCGCCGCCAGTCGCGATCGGGTCGGAGTCGATGACGGGCGTGGGGGTGGGGGGTCGGGCATCGGGGGTCACGCGCACCATTCTGACAAAGGCACGCGACGTCCGTGCCGCGACGCCCGCGGCGTGGACCGGGCATTCTGACACCGTGCATGACGGAACCTCGTCCGCCCGCGAGGCGGCGTCCGGCGACGACCCGGACGGGCTGTGGACGGCGGGCCGCCGCGCCCTGACGATCGGCCTGATCCTCAACGTCACGATCGTCGCCTCGGAGGCGCTCGCGGGCGGGACGATCCTGCCGGTGGTCGCCGGCGACCTCGGCGGGATCGACCTGTACGGCTGGGTCTTCTCCGGGTTCTTCCTCGGGACGCTCCTCGGGATCGTCGTGGCCGGGATGCTCATCGATCAAGGGCATTTGAGCCGACCGTTCCTGATGGGCATCGGCCTCTTCTCGCTGGGTCTCCTGATCGGCGGGCTCGCGCCATCGATGGAGGTCCTCGTCGTCGGTCGGGTGATCCAGGGCCTCGGCGCGGGGGCGATCCCGGCGGTCGCGTATGTCTCGATCGCCCGCGCGATGCCGGAGCGGCTCCGACCGCGGATGTTCGCAACGCTGTCGAGCGCGTGGATCCTGCCCGGCGTCCTCGGCCCGAACGTGGCCGTCGCGGTGACCGGTCTCACGAACTGGCGGATCGTCTTCCTCGGCCTCCTGCCGTTCATCATCGTCGCCGCGTGGCTCACGCTGCCCGCGATCCGGGCCGTCGGCGCATCCCACCCGCGCGAGGCCGGCACCGATCCCGGCGACAGCGAAGCAGCATCCGCCGCCAAGGTCGCCGCCGATCGGCGTCGCCTGCCCCTGGCCCTCGTTCTCGTCCTCGGCGCCGGCCTGATCGTGTCTGGCCTCTCGAACGTGTCGCCGGCGCCGCTCGTCCTCATCCTCGTTGGGCTCGCGATCGGGGTCCCCGCGTTTGCCCGGCTCACGCCGCCGGGCACCCTTCGAGCCGCGCCGGGGCTGCCAACGGCAATCCTCCTGCGGGGCTTCCTCACGTTCGCGTTTTTCTGCGCCGACGCCTACGTGCCGCTTGCGCTCCAGACCGTCCGCCAGCAGTCGTCGTTCCTCGGTGGGCTCGCCTACACGTCGGCGACGCTGACATGGGCCGCGGCGTCGTGGTTCCAGGCGCAGCGGGTTCAGCGCCTCGGGCCCGGGCGGTTCCTCGCGGCCGGGTTCGCGGTTCTGTTCGTCGGCGTCGCGGCGTTCCTTCTCGTCCTCGTGCCGGAGGTCCCGGCCGAGGCGAGCGTCGTCATCTGGGGCGTCGCCGGGATCGGCATGGGCCTCGCCTATTCGACGCCGTCACTCGTCGTCCTGCGCGAGGCGTCGGTCGAGGAGCAGGGCGCGGCCACCGCCGGGCTCCAGCTGTCGGATGTGCTCGGTGCCTCGCTCGGGACCGGGGTCGGCGGCGCGCTGATCGCCTTTGGCGTTCGGGCGGGCAGCCCGCCCGGGGGGCCGCTTGCCGTGACGTTCGGGATCTCGGCGGGGGTCGCCGTCATCGGCCTGCTCCTGACCCGCCGACTCGGCCGCGCCGCGACCGCGTCCGGCCGGCCGCCGATCCCGCTCGCGACGGTCCCCACCGGAGGCGGTCCGGACCGTGGCCACCACGGTGGGGTGGGGTAGACTTGCGGCCCGTTCGCACGGCAACACTTCCGTTCATGTGCCCAGCTGGAGGACCCTCGACCGATGTCCGCCGAGGAGCTTCGCGCCAAGATCCGCGAGATCCCGGACTTCCCCAAGCCCGGCATCCTCTTCTATGACATCACGACCCTGCTGAAGGATCGGGAGGCCTACCACGAGGCGATCGACCTGATGCTCGAGCCGTACAAGGGCGAGCAGGTCGACGTCGTGGTCGGCATGGAGTCGCGCGGGTTCATCTTCAGCTCCGCCATGGCCTACCAGATGAGGGCCGGCCTCGTGCCCGTCCGCAAGCTGGGCAAGCTCCCGGCCGAGACGATCACGGTCGAGTACGCCCTCGAGTACGGCTCGAACACGCTCGAGATCCATCGCGACGCGATCGAGCCGGGGCAGAAGGTCCTGATCGTCGACGACCTCCTCGCGACCGGGGGTACGGTCAAGGGCACGATCGAGCTGATCGAGCGGTTGAAGGGCAACGTCGTCGGGCTGGCGTTCCTCGTCGAGCTGGACTTCCTCAAGGGCCGCGACCGACTCGACGGCCGGCGCGTTACATCGGTCATCAAGTACTGAGGTCGAGACCGGCCTGATCGCGGCGTCGCGATCAACCGGCCCGACTGCCAGCGAGAGCGCATTGGCCGACGCGACCCACGATCCCGATCCGGAACCCGCCACCGAGGGGCGCGGGGGCGAGGTCGATGCCGCGACGGACCCGACGAACGTCGCCCGTCGCCGCTTCTTTCGCCAGTTCGCCGGCGAGCTGATCCATACCGCGGCGACGGTCGCCGGAGCGGCCCAGGCCATCCAGCGGGCATCGGCCGAGGCGGCCGGCGCCATCCTCGACCCGGTCGGCACGGCGACCCGGATCGACGCTCGCTCCGCCGACCAGCAGCCCGACGCCGACGCGTCGACCGGACCGACCGGCTTCCGGACGCCGTTCCGCGAGGGCGACGGCGTGCTCCTCCTCATCGACCAGCGCAAGCTCCCCGACCAGCTCGTCGAGCTCGAGATCCGGAACGCCCCCGAGGCGGCCAGCGCGATCCGCGAGATGGTCGTCCGCGGCGCTCCCGCGATCGGCCAGGTCGCGGCGCTCGGCCTCGCGCTCTCGGCCGAGCGGGCCCAGGGCACCCAGC
>JACDAH010000541.1 GCA_013695505.1 Chloroflexota bacterium
CCGCGACTCCCGCACCGACCGCGACCCCGGCACCGACCGCGACCCCCGCACCGACCGCGACCCCGATTTCCGGCGCGTACTACGTTGCGACAACCGGCAATGACAGCAACGCCGGCACCGGGTCGAGTCCTTGGCTGACCCTCCAGAAGGCGGCGAACACTGTGCCCGCCGGCGGCATCGTTTACGTGCGCGGAGGCACGTACACCGGTTTCACGATCAGCCGTTCCGGGCTTGACGCCACGAAACCGACGTCATTCCTCGCCTACCCCGGTGACACGCGGCCGGTCGTTGCTGCAAACGGCCGAGTGGACGTCATCAAGGTGTCAGCCAGCCACGACATCGTCCTGCGCGGCTTCACGATCCAGGGCGCGGCCGGAGGCGGCGGCTCAGGGGCTGGCATCCGAGTCGAGAACGGCAGCACCCGCATCGCGATCCGCGGCAACATCATCCAGAACAACCACAGCTATGGCATCAACATCTCGAGCTCGACCGCGGTGATCGTCGATGGCAACGAGATCGCCCACAACGAGGAAGGTGTGTACGTCTCTCGGCTCGGAGACGGGGTCCAGATCACAAACAACCAGATTCACCATCAGGACAAGATGGTCGTGAACACGTCGACCATCGTGAACGACGATCACGGCGCGGTCGGTATCGCCTTCGTCCGGACGACAGGTTCGATCCTCGCCAGCGGAAATCAGCTGTGGGCCAATCGCGCCGCAAGCTATGACTATGGCTGGGACGGCGGAGCGTTCGAGATCTACAGCGCCAGCAATGTGACGATGGCCTACAACATCACTTGGGATAATGAGAACATCCTCGAGACCGGCAGCGACGGCACCTTGGGCTGCGCCAACAATGTATTCCGCCACAATGTCAGCTACGGCGCCACTTCTGTCGGGCGGAGTTTCGGGATGTTCCTCCGCTGCGCCTACAACATGACGGTCGCGAACAACGTCTTCCACAATCTGGACCAATTCGTGTTCAGCGTGACATCCGGGAACGGGCTGTGGGACGGTTCGATCGACAGCCTCAAGATCGAAAACAATGTGGCAGTCATGGCATCCGGGAAGATCATCGGGATCGAGTCGTCGCTGCCGTCGACGGTCATCATCGACCGCAACCTGTTCGACAACACGTCCGGTGGCTATATTGGCAGCGTGGCCGGCAAAGGCTCGACGTCCAGCCTCGCGACCTTTATCTCGTGGACCGGCCAGATGAAGCTCGGAATCGACGCCAACCCCATGTTCGTCAACCCCGGCGCCCACGACTATCACGTGCAGCTGGGCTCGCCGGTCGTGGACAGGGGAGTCGTCCTCTTCGGCACCACAGTTCCCTACTTTGGGTCGGCGCCGGACCTGGGCAGGTTCGAAACAGCGCCCTGAGCCTGACCTTGTGATCGACCGAGGCGGACGCCCAGTTCGGCGTCCGCCTCGATTTGATCAGATCCCCGCCGCGAGGAGTTCCGAAGAATGCCCGGAGCCAGTCGCTCGGGCGGCAGTCGTCGGAGTGACCCACTCGAGCTTCGAGCGGATGAAAACGCTGACTGGCCGTACGATGTGCCCGCCAAGTCAGCTGTTTGCCAGGGAGCCTCGATGCCGCTTGATCCGCGCAGCCATCTCGCCGCGCTCGAGGCCGAATCGATCTTCATCATTCGTGAGGTCGCGTGTGAGTTTCAGCGCCCGGTCGTGCTGTTCTCGGGCGGCAAGGATTCGCTCGTCGTCCTTCACCTGGCGCACAAGGCGTTCGCACCTCAACCGCTTCCATTCCCCGTCATGCACGTGGACACGGGCCACAACTTCGAGGAGGTCATCGCGTTCCGCGATGGCTACATCGCTGACCATGGCGACGACCTGATCGTTGCCAGCGTCCAGGCATCGATCGATGCCGGGCGAGTCACAGATGTCCCCGGCCCGAACAAGGACCGGAACCGACTCCAGACCGTCACTCTCCTCGACGCCATCGCGGAGCACCGTTTCGACGCGGTCTTCGGGGGCGCCCGGCGCGACGAGGAGAAGGCCCGCGCGAAGGAGCGGATCTTCTCGGTCCGCGACGAATTCGGGCAATGGGACCCCCGCAATCAGCGACCGGAGCCGTGGGACCTTCTCAACGGGCGGATCCGCGGAGGTCAGCAGGTCCGCGTCTTTCCGATCTCGAACTGGACGGAGCTGGATGTCTGGCAATACATCCAGGCCGAAGGGCTACCGTTGCCGACGATCTACTTCAGCCATGTCCGCGACGTGTTCCTGCGCAAGGGCATGTGGCTGGCGGTCAACCCTTTTCTTGAGCCCGCCTTGACCGAACCGACGGAGCGAATGACCGTCCGTTTCCGGACCGTCGGGGACATGACCTGCACGGGCGCGATCCTGTCGACGGCGTCGACCGTCGACTCTGTCATCGAGGAGATCGTGCGAAGCACCGTCACGGAGCGGGGCGCGACTCGCGCCGACGACACCTTCTCCGAGACGGCGATGGAAGACCGCAAGAAGGAAGGGTATTTCTAGGGTGGCCGAGCTTCTCCGACTCGTCACGGCCGGATCCGTCGACACCGGCAAGAGCACGCTGATCGGTCGGCTCCTCTTCGATTCTCGGCACGTCTACGACGATCAGCTCGCTGCCATAGAGGCCGCGAGTCAGCGCCGAGCCCGCGGGCATCTCGATCTGTCGATGCTGACTGACGGCCTGCGGGCCGAGCGCGAGCAGGGCATCACGATTGACGTGGCGTACCGATATTTCACGACGCCGGCTCGCAAATTCGTCCTGGCCGATACGCCGGGCCATGTTCAATACACCCGGAACATGGTCACCGGCGCATCGCTCGCCCATGTCTGCGTGCTCGTCGTCGACGTGGTGGACGGGTTGACCGAACAGACACGCCGTCACGCGGTCATCGCCGGACTGCTTGGTGTGGAGACGCTGATCCTGGCGATCAACAAGATGGACCGGGTGGGCTACAGCCAGGATGCCTTCGACACGCTGACCAACGAGTTCACCGCATTCGCCGATGGCCTCGGATTCGACCGCCTGGCGTTCGTGCCGATATCGGCGTTGCACGGCGAGAACGTCGTTCGCTCGTCGAGTGAGATGCCGTGGTACGGAGGACCGTCGCTTCTGACGTTCCTGGAAACCGTTCCCTTCGGGCCCGACCACGACCACGAGCCCTTGCGCCTGCCGATCCAACTGGTGATCCGCGCAGGCGGGTCGCAGCCCGGCCGCCAGTACACAGGGCGGATTGCGTCCGGAACGGCTCATGTCGGCGACCAGGTCGCCGCCCTCCCGAGCGGGATTGTCACCACGATTCGGAGTCTTGCGATCGGCAACGAACCGACGGCGGAGTCCTCGGCGGGCGCGAGCGTGAGCCTGACAATCAGTGACGATCTTGACGTCTCCCGCGGGTCCATGCTCGTCGATCCTGCTCGCCGTCCGGTGACCTCACGATCCTTTACCGCCAACGTGACTGCGCTCGGGTCGCGCTCGATCGAGGTCGGCGCGGAATTCAGCCTCAAGCACACAAGCCGTTGGTCGCGCTGCTTTATCCGTTCGATCGATTTCGTTTATGACCTGTCGGACCTTAGCCGGCACGATCCGGCCGAATCGATCCACCTCAATGATGTTGCACAGGTTCGGATCGAGACGTTGGACCCTCTCTTTCTCGATCCGTACGCAGTTAACCGCACGACTGGCAGCATGATCATCGTTGATCGCGCCACGAACGAGACGGTCATGGCCGGAATGGTTGTCGAGGCAGAAGGATTGGCCGCATCATGAGCGGGGGCGATGCGCCCGCGCCACGCCTCCTCGATCCGCGGCATCAAACCGACCGTGCCAGCGGTAGAGACTCAGGCTGATCTGAAATTGCGTCGCGATCGCGATGGAGCGATGTCGGGCGCCGTCGCCTCCCCGCCAAATGCCGACATGCGGGGGCGAAGCGGTCCGCGTCTTGCCGTGCGACCTCCGGGGCGCCGCTCACGCGACCAAACATCTCGAGCGCAATTCCTGCGGGGCCGAGTCTCGCGAAGTAGGCTCCCCCATCGGCTGGGGTCCCTCTTCTGCGTGGTACGTCGGTCCCCGCACACTCCCGACTGACCCGAATGCTCCGACCGAGGACGGGGACGTTGCCGATGGGGGATGGGCGCGGGCCCTCTGGCGGTCGGCATGGCACCTGGCGGATGCCAGTTGGCATGAGCCGCCGAGCTCGGAGGGGTGCACCGAGGCACCAGCAGTCGCGAATGCGACACTCCGGGACCCCGGTACCCCATGTCGAGGGACAGCGACTCTGACCGTTAGGCGGCCAGCGACTTTGTCACCGTGGTCTGACCGCAGGGTACCTCCGCCACGGGTGAATGTTCCGGGTCGCGACGGAGTGGCTCGACGGCAGGGCCGTCGCCGGGGCCAGTGCGTCCGGGGCCGCCAGCACGGCTCGGATCGATCCCTCGACTCGGGCGATCTTGCGCGCCCTCGAGGAGCTCATTGCCGGCGCGCTCCAGCCGATCGGGCCCAGCACCGATGCCAACGAGACGCTGGTTCGGTCGAGCTCACCGGGCCACACCTCCGGATCGCCGGTGGGATCCGGCTTGGCCGGTTCCGGCGCCTGTCGGACGTCCTGAACCATCACGAGGGCCTCCTCCAGCTCCAGGACGCGACGGTCCTGCGCCGTACGGCGCGCCGACGAAGGTCACCACGCCGAGCATCTGGGTGAACCCGCGGGAAGTCACTCTTGTCGGCCAGCCGGACGATGCCGCGAGCGCCGAGACCCCGCCGGAAATGCGAATTCCCAAGGAAGCGCATCTCCTGATCGTCGTCACGCCGGGCCACACCCTGACCGGCGAGGTGTACATCCCGGTGGGGGCGGTCATGGCGTCGTTCATCGAGTCCGTCGACCCGGCATTCATCCCGATGACCGAGGTCCGGACGCGATCGCTGGCCGATCGCCGGATCATCACCCGGTATCCGTTTGCGCTCCTCAACCGCCGCCACATCACGGCGGCGACTGAGGCTCTGCCGGGCATGGTCGCCCAGCGAACGGTGCTCTAGGACCCTCGGCAAGCCGACCAGACGGGTTACTTCCCGCACGGAGTGGTGCGCCTAGGCACCGGGTGTCGCGAAGCCGACACGCCGGCGGCATCAGTACCCCATTGACGTAGTACTTCGGTACTAGCAGACTTCGCGAACTGAAGCGTTCGGCGGGGGCCACGTCGCTTCGGAACCGTCATCGGGGACGTTCTTCATACGGCCGCGGCACCACGTCCACGCGGCCACAAACGGTCACCCGTCCGACCGTATCGTCCCGGGGGAAATCCCACACTGCCGGGGGGCAGGGGATCCGGATTGCCGTTCGACGGCGCGTCGTACGAACACGATTCCTGTGCCTCCGCGACCGCGGCGTGGTTCGCCATGTCCGGCCGCCTCTCCACCTTGCGGTCCCCGAGACCGGACGTGAGCCCGCCGCGCCCTGAACGCGGCGGGCTCGCGTCTTCTCCTGCCCACGCGCGTGCTAAGCGGTAGCCCAAGTTGCAGCGTCGCCGGAGGCGTCGGGCGACTCACGGCAAGGAGGCGAAATCGGAACGAGTGGGGAGTGGAGGGCCGGCGATGACCCGCCCGCACCGAGGGAGTGCACCGCGATCGCACGTCGATCGCAGGCTGCGGCGCGAGGCGACCAATGCCGGACACAGCAAATCTCGATCTGATCACGCAAGGAGAC
>JACDAH010000547.1 GCA_013695505.1 Chloroflexota bacterium
GACCTGGTGTGGGCATGGCTGGACCTCGGGCGGGCGAGTCAGATCGGCAATCGGGAGGCGGCGGTGGCCGCCTACTCCAGGGCTGCGGAACTTGCCGATGGGATCGGCGCGCCGACCCACGGCCGCATCGCGAGACGGGCGCTGCGTGGACTCGGGATCCGGACCTGGAGACGAAGCACGACGCCGGGCGGCCATCAGGCGACAGGTGGTCTGACCGCGCTCAGCGCGCGCGAGCGGGAGGTTGCCGAGCTCGTCGCCCGCGGCCTCAGCAATCGCGAGATCGCCGAGTCATTGGACATCTCGCCGAAGACCGTTGAGCGCCACCTGACGAACGTCCTCTCCAAACTCGGGATCCGCAACCGGACTGAATTGGCAACGCTCGTTCGAGCCGGGCCGGTACGGGATTCCCCCGATGAATGATGGGGGTCCGCGGGCCTAGCCTTCGTCAGAGCTCCGGACCACTGGAGTCGCGAAGGAGATCTCGATGTCCACGGCCATGCTGATCCCCGGACCCGACGCGGGCGAGCCCGTCGTCGGCCCGGGCGTCGCAGATCGATTGGCCGCCCTCGGCGTGACGCACGTGTCGTTGCTGCGGGATCCGGACGGAATCGGGATCGTCCTCGAAGGCTGGGCGTTCGACCCGGCTCGCATCGATGAGGCCGTCCGGGTCGTCTTCCCGGCCGGTGACTCAACCATACGGATTCTCCACGAGGTCGAGCGGGTGGCGGTCACCGTGGCGAACATGATCAAGGAGGTCTGACATGCGCAAGTTGCTCGTCTCTCTCGGGCTCGCGGCCGGTATCCTCGCCGCCGGCTCGGCCATTGTCGCCGCGGACTCGCTGCCTTCGAACTGGCACATCCACGACGGCCAGACATCTCTCGGCAGCCAGCACAAGGGGATTGGCTTCTTTCCGCGGATCCTCGGCCTGACCGCGACGCAATACGCCGCAGACCCGGCCCGCTGCCCGGACGCGACGGACAAGGCATTCCTGCCCAGCTGGGGCGAGTCCCAGGCCGACCTGCTGCGTGCGGGAGTCTGCTTCACCGACACAGCCACGATTCACATTCGGACTGTTCCCGTCGGTACGTCGGGTCCCGACGGTTGGTCATCTCTGACAACGACGACAGAGTCGAACTGGGTGACGTATTACCTGGTCACGTCTCGTTAGGCGGTCGCGCTTCGCTTGAACGCCGATCGGGACGTTTCCCGGGTCAGAGGCCGGGCCGTCCCTGTCGGCGTTCATCCGTGCCCACGGTTCGTGACCAGCCCAGATCCAGGACAATCCACCCGGACGGCGGCCACGAGGGTGGCACCTCCCAGGTCCCTACGCAACCGCGGGAGTCAGAGCTCGCCCGCGAGCGATGACGACCGCCAGCTCCGCGACGCGCCGGCCGAGGTGCTCACCGGTCAGCAGGTCGCTCGTCGGTGCGACACCTGGTCCGCCGGGACCTGGCCCCCGGGCGAGCTCCGCGGCGTCCTCCATGATCTGATCGACCGGGTGGTCCGCGCCTGACAAACGCCGCGCCGCGATGAGAGGAGACCACGTTGCGAACGATCGTCCACAACCTGAAACGAAGATCTATCCGGCCTCGGCGATTACTAGCCGCTTGGGCGTAGTCCTGCGAGAGTTACGTCCACGAGGCGTTTGACCGCGTCCTTTGACTTGAGCGTTCCCGCGGCCGCGAGCGCGTGCAGACAAAAGGTGGCGAGCTCTTCCGGCGCGACGTCGCTCCTGACCTGCCCGACCGTGGCACCGTCCCTCAAGACGTCCGCGACGAGGCGCTGCACCTCTCCCTCGGCTTGAATGACCTCCTCGGCATTGCGATGAAGGATCGCGCCGAGCTCCGCGTCACGATGGCCGTGCGATCCGTGGGCGATCGTCGCGAACGTCTCGAGGACCGCACGGAGTCGCTCCAGGGGCTCCGCGGCCGCGTCGCGGGCGGCTGCGAGTTGGTCCAGGTGGCGGCCGATCTCGCGCTCGTGCCATCGCCGGAGGATGGTCTCGACGTCCGGAAAGTACTTGTAGAGGGTCGCCCGGCCGATACCAGTTCGCTCTGCGATCTCAGACATCGTCACGGCCCGGACGCCCTGTTCTGTCACAAGCGCCGCCGTGACGTCCACGGCCGCGTCACGGACGGCAGCCCGATGGGTCTCGATCGTGTCTTTCCAGATCCTCGGCATGACCTGAGTATACGCGTTGGCTGACTGGCGACACTGTGATTCGACACGGACACTATGTATCGATAACCTGCGACCGACAGGAACTCGCTTTGAGGAAACGCTGATGGCCGGAGACACGCCGGAGCGCGATATTCCCCGTCGTCCACCAACGCCGCGCTGGGTGAAGGCGATCGCGATCGTCGCACTCCTCATCTTCATCCTCGTCCTGGTGGTTGGCCTTCTGGGCGGGATGAGCCACGGCCCAGGCATGCATGGCGGATGATCCTCCACACCTCCGCCCGGAAGTTCGTCCTCGCCGTCCATCTCACGACTTCGGTGGCATGGCTTGGGGCCGTGGCAGCCTACGTGCCGCTTGACCTGACCGTCGCCACGAGCAGCGACCCGACGACGGTCCGCGGTGCCTGGACGGCAATGGGCCTGATCGCGACGTCGATTCTCGTGCCTCTGGCGCTTGCGTCGCTGATCACCGGGATCCTGATCTCGGTGGGCACTCGATGGGGTCTGATCCGTCACTGGTGGGTGGTCGTCTCGCTCGTCCTCACGGTTCTGGCCGTGACCGTCCTGATGGTCGAGCGAGGCGTGATCACTGCGAGCGCCGCGATCGCCACTGCGGCGGCGACGATGCCCGAGCAGCTCCTGGCCCTGCCGCCCACGTTGCCGCATTCGATCGGCGGCCTTGCGATTCTCCTGGTGGTCCAGTGGTTGAACGTGTACAAGCCACAGGGACTGACGCCCTACGGCTGGCGTCGACAGGAGGAGGAGCGAGCGCGACTTCAAGCTCGTTCGTGGGCCCGGATTGTGGCGACTGCGGAAACAGACGAGACCTGATCGGGCAGCCGGGATTCTGCGTCAACCGGCTATCGTGCTCGACTGAGGTCGCGTCGCGTCGGATCGATGCGCCTACCTCCCGTAGGACAGCGCGACCTGGAGGATTTCGGCGGGTCGACCAAGCGCTTCGAAACCCGAAGCCACCTCGTCGACCGCGAAGGTCGTGCGAGGCAACGTCCCCAGGCGTATCGAGTCGGCGAGGCGAAGCTCGATGGTTCGGCGTCGCAACGTCGCCCACGTGTGGGTTGGATGCACATTGCCGATTTGGCCCGATGTGACCTGGACGCCGTTGTGGTGGAACTCGTCGCCGAGCATCAGAGGAGTCGCGCCGCCCTGGTAGAACCCGGCTGCAACGACGGTTCCCCGGCGACGGACCACGCGGATCGACTCGTGGAGCGCCGCCGCCGAGCCCGTGCACTCCCATGCAACCGCAATTCCTTCGGATCCGAAGCGCCGCTTGAGGTCGGCCGCGACGTCATCGGTCGTGCCAGCATCGAGCGTTTCGAGCCCCAGGGACGCCGCGTTCGCGAGTCGCCAGGGGATCCGATCAACGACAACGACGCGTTCGGCGCCGGTCACCGCGACGATCTGGCTCGTGATCAGGCCGACCGGGCCTGCCCCGAACACGACGGCCGGTCCGCCGGCATGACGTCCCTGGCCGTACGCGACCGCGTTCACGCAGATCGGCCCCATCTGTCCGATGTCGACGCCGTCGTCCCACGTCAGGCCGTCAGGCAGAGCCTGGGCAAGCGCCTGGTCGCCCGGCATGACGATGTACTCGGTGTGGCGCCAGTTGCCGTAGACCCGCTGGCCGACCGCGACGCGCGAGTCTCGGCTCTCGACGACCTCGCCGGCCGCTCGGTAGCCGAAGGTCAACGGGTAGTCGATCGACGGTGGGCCCGTCACGAACAGCCGGAGGTCCTCATCCCAGCGCTTGTGGAGGTAGACGTTGGAAGCGTCGCGACCAAAGAACGTCATCTCGGTTCCGGGGCTGATTGCCGATTGGACGGTCGCAATCCGGACGGATCCATCGGGCACGTCCGGAATCGGGTACTCCACACACTCGACGGCACCGGTGTCGATGATCTGGACCGTCCGGCCGCCGATTTGCCCCCGCGCGACCATGTCGTCAATCGAGCGCTTGGCTGACGCGGTCATGCGATCTCGCGCGACGAGGACGAGTCTGCTGCGGCCTCGGCGATGCGCGAGCGAATGAACTCAACCGAAGCGGGCAGGACCTCCTCGGCCGGACCCGACAGGTTGCATTCCATGGACGCCCAGCCGTCGTAGCCGATCCGACCGAGCCCGCCGAACACGCTGGCGAAGTCGAGATGGCCTCTTCCCGGTTCCAGTCGCTGCGAATCCGCGAGGTGAACGTAGGCGAGCATGTCACCCGCCGCCTCGAGCGAGGCGCCGAGGTCGACTTCCTCGATGTTCATGTGGAAGACGTCGGCCATCGCTCGTACGTTCGGGCTGGCCATCTCGGTGGCGAAGCGGACGGCATCGGCGACCTTCACCGAGATGCTGTTCTCGAAACGATTGATGCCCTCGACGACGATCGTTCCGCCAACCCCGTCGGCGTGCTCGGTAACCTCGCGGAGCCCGCGGACGAACAGCGCCTCGTCCTCCGCACGTGTGCGGCCGGTGCCGCAGTGCGGCGGCAGGTTGTGGGTCCGCCCATAGATTGGCACGACGATCAGGGGTGCCTCGAGCTCCGCGCCGAGCTCCACGAGCCGCTTCATGTCGGCGATTGCGAACTCGATCTGCTCGGGATCAGGATCGATGAACCACCCGCGGTGACCGGAGCACATCGCGCTGACAGGGACGCCGTCGCGAACCGCCTCGGTCGCGAGATCGATCATCGGGAAGCCGGACAGCTCGATCCCGTCGAAACCATAGGCGAGCGCGTTCTCGTGCTTCTGGCGAAGCGACTCGCCAGGTACGAGTCGAGACTGGACAGCCAACCTGATCATGAAACCTCCTTGAAGAGAGCGCGGCGAGGCTCAGGCCATCCACGCTGCGTCGGGTTGCTATGCAGACTCCCTCGACAATTACCGGTGCCCGATCTCGACCGCCTCGAGGCCTTTCGCGACGATGCGGTCAAGCATCGGCTCCAGATCGAGGCTCCCGACGCTCGGATCGAAGACGCCGATCTTCATCACCTCACCCTTTCACGGCGCCGGCGGTCAGGCCGCGCACGAACTGCCGCTGGAACAAGAGGAAGAAGACGATGACCGGCGCGATCATGATCAGCGTGCCGGCCGCGGTCAGCTCGAGCTCCCGGGTCCGACCGCCCGTGAACAGAAGCAGTCCAGTCGCGAGCGTTCGGTTCTCCGCGCCCTGCAGGTAAAGGAGGGGCAGCAGGAATGTGTTCCAGGCCGACAGGAAGGTCAGGATCGCGAGCGCAGATGCGGCCGGGATCGCGAGCGGCGCCAGGACTCGCCGAAAAACATCCCACTCGCTGCAACCATCGACGCGGGCAGCGTCAGCGAGCTCGCCCGGCATGTCGAGGAAGTACGCCCGCATGAGAAACACCCCGAGCGGCAGGCCCGTGCCGCCGGCCCCGGCAATTGACGGAAGGATGACCGCCCACGGCGTGTTCAGCAGGCCGTAATCCCGAAGGTTGTAATAGAGGGGAATCATGATCGCGAAGAACGGCACCATCAGCCCAAGAATGAACAGGTAGAAGACGGTCGATCGACCCCGGAAGTTGAACCGAGCGAGGGCGTAGCCGGTCATCATCGAGAGCAGGACCACTCCGAGCACCGTCGGGACCATGATCACGATCGTGTTGAGGAAGTACTTCTCGAAGTTCCCGAGCGTCCACGCGTCGACCAGGTTCTGCGGGCGGAACGAAGAAAAGAGCTGGAAGGGGTTTCCGGTTGCGAGGTTCGGATCCTTGACAGCCGTGGACAGGACGAGGACCAATGGCAGGACGCACAGCGCCGCCCAGAAGCCGAGAAACGCATACTTCGCGACTGCGCTCATCGACCGACCGACTCGCAGGCGCGCCTCCCGATTGTCCGACTGGCCTGCCCGCCGGGCGACCTCAGCCACTGACCTGACCTCGCTCCCGGATCTTCAGGAAGGCGATCGCCAGGACCAGCGACAGAGCCGCGATGATCATCGCCACAGCCGAGCCGTAGCCGGCGAAGTTGCGACCGAAGGCCATCTTGTACGCGTATCCGGCGAGGACCTCGGTTGCGGTTCCGGGACCGCCGAGGGTCAAGACGTAGATGATGTCGAACACGCTGAACGCGCCGACCAGGGTGATCGTCAGGACGAATGTGAACATCGGAGCGATGCCGGGCAAGATCACGTGGCGGGTCCGTTGCCAGGCGTTGGCGCCGTCGACGCGCGCCGCGTCGATCAGATTCAGGTCGATCCCCTGGAGTCCGGCGAGGAAGAACACCACGAGAGTCCCGAACGCTCCCCAGATGGCCGCCCCGAGCACCGCCCACAACGCGGTATCGGGGTCGCCGAGCCAGCCATTCGTGAACGATCCCAGACCGACACCCTCGAGCAGGCTGTTGAGGACCCCGAACAGAGGGTTGTAGATCCAGCCCCAGATGATTCCGGCCACGACGGACGGGAGGATCACGGGCAGGAAATACATCGCTCGGAACGCGAGTCGGAACCGTGCCCCGCTCCATAGGACGATCGCGAGGGGGAGGCCGATCAGGATCGGGGCGGCCGTGCCGACCACGGCCCACAGCAAGTTGTGGACGAGGGCGTTCCAGAACGCCTCGTCACCCAGGAGTACGACGTAGTTGTCGAGCCCGATGAAGTCCTTCGTTCGAGCGAACCCGTCCCAGCTCGTGAGGCTGAGCATGACCGTCCCCAGGAAGGGATAGACCATGAACATCAGATAGATGAGCAGGGAAGGCCCGACGAAGACGGCGACCAGGGCTCGGCTCGTGCGCCGAGCCTGGCGGGGACGGCCGGCGCGCCTGGCAGCGAGGAACCCTCGAATGCCGGTCGAAACCGGTGCCGTTCCGACCGTCATCGTCGAGACCTCGCCGACTATGGTTTCTGGATGGTGTCTCCGGCGGCCATCGCTTTCTGGTACGCCGCCTCGAGCTTGTCTGCCAGGCCCTGCGGGGTTTCCTTGCCGGCAAGCACGTTCTGGAACCCATCGGACATCACGTCGTTGAACGCCGCGGGCGCGAGGACATCGATGTTGTAGCCGAACGTTCCCGATGTCCCCGAGGAGGCGGCGAGGTCGCTGAGGACCTTGCCGAACAGCGGTGAGACGGTGACGGATGAGGCGTCGATCGGCACGGCCGGGATCGAGGCAAAGGTGCCGAGATCCCACTTCTTGATCTGCTCGGGCTTCAGCAGCCAATCGATGTACGCGAATGCCGCGTCGGGATTCTTCGAGTTCGCGTTGACGAAGAGTCCGCCCCCGAGACCAGCCGGCGGGGAGATCGACGATCCATCGATCGACGGGAATGCCATGAAGCCGACGTCGAACTTCGCCTTTTCGGTGATCTCCGAGACGAGCCAAGTCCCGGTCGGGATCATCGCGGCCTTGCCCGAATAGAAGAGCGCGTTCGCGTCCTCATAGGTGACCGCATTCGGATCCTTCGGGAAATAGCCTGCATCCTTGAACTGCTTGAAGAAGATGTCGATGGCCTTGACCGTTTCGGCGTCGTTCCAGTGCTTCTCGCCGTAGAAGCGGGCGTCGAGCCCATCGCGGCCGACAATGTTCGAGAGGGTCATCGAGAACTGATGACCCGCTGGCCACTTCGGCTGGTCGCCGAACGCGAGCGGCGTAATGCCCTTGGCCTTCAGGCCGTCCATGATCGTCTTGAGATCGTCGAGTGTCTTGGGCTCGCTGTACCCGTCTGCGTCGAACATCGTCTTGTTGTAGTAGATGCCGACCTCTTCCACCTGGCCCGGCAGGCATGAAAGGACACCCTTGTATGTGCAGCGCGCCTTCGCCCAGTCGAAGACCGGCCACCTGTAACGGTCATAGGCCGGGCCCATGTCGGCGAGCAGCCCGGCTCGTGCGAGGACACCACCAAAGCCAGGCCCGGTGTCGTAGCCGAAAAGGTCGACCGAGCCAGAGCTCAGCCGCGTCTGGATGACGGTCCGGAGCTGGTCGTTGTCGAGTGACTCGCGCTTGACCTGAATGTTCGGATGGCTGTCGTTGAATTCCTTGACCTGGTCGTTGAGGCGCTGCTCGATGGCTGGCTCCTCGGCAATCCCGACGAGCAGATTCACGGTGCCTGTCGGCTCCGTCGATGCGGCGGGCGTCGATGCCGCCGGGCCAGCGGGAATGCTCCCCGCCGGCGCTTGGCTGGCGGGCCTCGGGGTCGCGGGACCGTTGGTGCTTCCCCCGCACGCGACCGCCAGGAGGGCGACGGAGGCGAATATGAACGAAATGCGCTTGGTCACCAGGACATCTCCTCAACTGCGCGATCCACATCTGGCGGGCGGCGACGCTGGACCTCGTACGACAAGCGGCCGGCAGTCCGATAGCGCGGCCATGTCCCGACGTCCGAATCAAGGGCCGGACATCCGAGCGTCCGACCACCGCGGCCATTCCGCTCCAAGACGTCGGGCCCTCGCGGTCCGATCGTCACCAGCTGGCGAGCTGGCCTCGGACGACTCGGCGAGGAATGGGCGACCGCGGCTAGGTTACTCCCCGACGCAAGTGCCCGGAGCGGCGTTGTCGTTGGCGGCGCACCTGCTGAGCCGGGCGCCGCTCGGGGGGCATCGACGCCCGCGACCTGTCGCGACTGCACGCCGGGAGCGCCTCGAACCATTACCTTGGCAACGCGGGTGCGAACGTTGCTTGGGGCTCTTCGCCGGGCGCGGCCCGTCCGGGCCGTTCGGGCCGTTCGTGTCCGTGAGGGGTCGAGTCCGTCCTTCGGTCAGGAGAGCCAAGTTGAGTAGTCCCTCCTTGCGAGGTACGACGAGCGTGGCTGGGTTGACGAACTGGGCGGGGAATCATGCCTACGCCGCGGCCAGGCTTCACGAGCCCCGGTCGGTCGAGCAGCTCCAGGAGATCGCCAGAAAAGCGTCTTTCGTGCGCGCGGTCGGGTCACGTCATTCGTTCAACGACATCGCCGATACGACAGGCGACCTCGTTTCGCTGCATCGGATGCCTCGGCGGTTCGAGCTTGACGAGGCCGCCGGTACCGTCACCGTCGATGGCGGCGTCAGCTATGGCGTCATCGGCGCGCCTCTCGATGCCGCCGGCTACGCCCTGAACAGCCTCGCCTCGTTGCCGCACATCTCGGTCGCGGGTTCCTGTGCGACCGCGACGCATGGCTCGGGCGACCGCGTCGCGAACCTGTCGACGGCCGTCTCGGCGATGGAAGTCGTGACGGCCGACGGGGAGATCACCATCTTCGAGCGCGACCGCGACCCCGACCTTTTCGACGGCGTCGTCGTCTCGGTCGGAGCTCTGGGGATCGTGACCTCGCTGACCCTTGATCTCCAGCCAACCTTCCGGATGCGCCAGGACGTGTACCGGGATCTGCCGCTGGAGATGGTGGCGGCCCGGCTCGACGAGATCACCGCGAGCGCGGACAGCGTCAGCCTGTTCACCGAGTGGCGCCATCCGGCCTTCGAGCAGGTCTGGCTCAAACGCCGGGTTCCCGACGGGAGCTCGTTCGAGCCGCCCCACGAGTTCTTCGGTGCGACCATCGCCACGGTCCCGATGCACCCGATCCGCGGCATGTCCGCGGCCGCCTGTACCCCGCAACTGGGCGTCGCCGGGCCGTGGCATGAGCGACTGCCCCACTTCAAGATGGACCACACGCCGAGCAGCGGTGCAGAACTCCAGAGCGAGTATCTCGTGCCACGCCGTCACGCGGTCGATGCCCTGCTCGCGATCCATGCCGTCCGGAATCGGTTCGCCGCGCGACTCCAGGTGTGCGAGGTCCGGACGATCGCGGCCGATCCGCTGTGGATGAGCACGGCCTTCGGTCGCGACTCCGTCGCATTCCATTTCACGTGGTTGCCCGACTGGGACGGCCTTCGCGGCGTGCTTCCCATCATCGAGGCGGCGCTCGCGCCCTTCGAGCCACGCCCGCATTGGGGCAAGCTGTTCACGATGTCGCCCGCGGCCGTACAAACGCGATACGAGAAGCTGCCCGCCTTCACGGCTCTGATCGAACGGGTTGACCCATCCGGCAAGTTTCGAAATGCGTTCGTCAATCGCTATGTCTTCGGTGAGTGAGCTGCCTGCCGCCGCCGGTGCTGCGAACGTGACCCAGACGGGCACTCCACTCGGGCGGCAGCCTGCGGCGACGTGCGAAGCGGAGACATGCCGGACCGCGATGTTCGCCTGGGGATCATTGGCCAAGGGAGACGGCGCTTGGGCGGGCCGGGGGTGCTGTCGACTCCCGGAGGATTAGCGACGGGCGAATCGCGACTTCCTGCCGCGCCCCACTCGGATCGCGGAGACGCTCGATCAATAGTCGAGCCGCCGCGGCGCCAATGGCGTATCCAGGCTGCGAGACAGACGTCAAGCGTGGGGACGCAAGTTTCGCGTATGCGATGTCGTCGTAGCCCATGACGCTGAGCTGGCCGGGCACGGAGAAGCCAAGCTCATGGGCGGCCTGAAGCCCGCCGAGCGCCAGCAGATCATTTCCGGCGCAGATCGCCGTCGGCCGGGGATCGGCGGCGAGCATGGCCATCGCTTGCTCTCGGCCGCTCTCGATGCTGAACGCGCCGTCGGAGACAGCCACGGCCGCCACGTCTCGCGCGCGGAGCGCCTGCTCGAAGCCGAGACGCCGAGCTCGTGCCGTCGACAGCTCCTCCTCGCCGTTGATCAACGCGATCCGTCGATGGCCTTGCCCGATCAGGTGATCGACGGCCAGTGCCATCCCGGCCTGATCGTCGCCGACGACGAGGTCCCCGAGCCACCCCGGCGTCACTCGATCGACGAGGACCACCGGCAATTGTTCGCCGAGGTCTCGAATCTGATCCGCATCGGCGTTCGCCGCCGGCGCGATGATCATCCCGTCCACGCGGCGCTCGATGAATTCCACGAGATACCGCCGCTCCTTCGTGGCCAGGTTGTCCGAGTTTCCGAAGACGACGACGTAGTCAGAGGCCTCCAGGGCATCTGACGCGCCCCGGATGAGCTGGGCGAAGAATGGGTTGGCAACGTCCGGGATCACCATCCCGACCGTGCTGGTCCGACTCCGGGTCAGCGACCGGGCGACACGATTCGGACGGAAGCCAAGCTCGGCAATCGCCGCATTGACCCGGTCCCGTGTCGCGGGCCGGACCTGGCGGGCACCGGAGACCACGTGGGAGACGGTCCCGACGGATACGCCGGCGGCATCGGCGACATCCTTGATGGTCGTGCCCCGCTTCGCTCGAGCGCTTGCGTCCATTGAACCCCTTCATTCGCGAATCAGGCACTCCGATGGTAGAGCCCCTCGTCAACATGCGGCCACTCGTTCGACGCTCTTGACACGACCGCCCATAATCGTTGAAGCGGTTCAATCGAGACCTCGCCCGACGGGGGGGCGGTGGGCGCTGCGCCATCGGGGCATGCCGTCGGGGGATCTCGTGGGCAGATCGTGAATGACAATCGTTACCCCAGTTCGCGCCACCGACGGACAGCGCCGCGATGCGGCCCAGCCAAGCCACGCTCCGGAAAGGACGGCTCCATGTCAGCGGTTCGGATCTCCTGGCCTCGCATCGCCAGCGCTGCGCTGGTGGTCGTCCTCTCGGCATGCACGGGGGCGCGCTCGACGCCCAGCCCTGCCGCCCTCCCTTCCAGCCCCGGTGCGGCGAGCGGGAGCACAGGCGCGTCGGCCAGTGCCGCCGCTCCCACGGGCGCTCTCCGATATCTGGTGGAGCAGCCCGAGGACCCAAAAGACCTGGATCCGCTGAAGGCCCACCTCAAGGAATTCGGGAAGACCAATCCGGGCATCACGGTCACGCTCGATTCATTGCCGCTCGAGGCCATGCGCACCGTTCTCCAGACGCAGCTC
>JACDAH010000029.1 GCA_013695505.1 Chloroflexota bacterium
GGCAAGTCGACCCTGATGAACATCCTGTACGGGCTGGCCACGCCCGACAGCGGCGAAATCCTGCTCGACGGCAACGTCGTCCGGATCGACGGTCCGTCCGACGCGATCGCCCGCGGGATCAGCATGGTCCACCAGCACTTCATGCTCGTGCCGGTCATGAGCGTCGCCGACAACATCCTGCTCGGCGCCGAGACGATGGCAAACGCGATCTTCCTCGATCAGGCCGAGGCCGACCGACGGATCATCGAGCTCGGCAAGCGGTTCGGCTTCGAGATCGATCCCGACGTCAAGGTCGGGACCCTTTCCGTCGGCTGGCAACAGCGGGTCGAGATCCTCAAGGCGCTCTATCGCCAGGCCCGGATCCTCGTCCTCGACGAGCCGACCGCAGTCCTCACGCCGCAGGAGACGACCGAGATCTTTGCGGTCCTCCGCAGGCTCGCGGAGGAGGGCCACAGCATCATCTTCATCAGCCACAAGCTCCACGAGGTCCTGGAGATCGCGGACCGGATCACGGTCATCCGGCGTGGCAAGGTCGTTGGATCGCGGGTGCCCGCCGAGACGAGCGAGGACGATCTCGCGGCCCTGATGGTCGGCCGCAACGTCCAGCTCGTCGTCGACCGCGGTGAGAGCCATCCGGCCGGCCCGACCCTGATCGTGACGGACCTAATCGTGGCCGATGATCGGGGCACGCAGGCAGTCAACGGGGTGACCTTCGAGGTGCGCGCAGGCGAGATCCTCGGCGTGGCCGGGGTCGCCGGCAACGGCCAGGAGGAACTCGTCGAGGCGCTGACCGGGCTGCGCAAGCCGGCGAGCGGATCGGTCAGCCTTACCGGCCATGACGTGACCGGGAGCGGACCGCGCGAGCTCCAGCGACGGGGCATGTCGTTCGTGCCCGGCGACCGCCACCGGTTCGGTCTGGTGCTGAGCTTCCCGCTGTCAGACAACCTCGTCCTCACCCAGTACGACGAGCCGCCATTCGTCAAGGGTCTTCTGCGCAACGACGCGGCGATCGACGAGTGGGCCAGACGCGCGATCAAGGAATACGACATCCGGACGCCGTCGCCGGACGTGCCCGCCTCGACGCTGTCAGGCGGCAACCAGCAGAAGACGGTCGTCGCCCGCGAGTTCAGCCGCGAGCTGTCAGTGCTCGTCCTCGACCAGCCGACCCGCGGCCTCGACGTCGGGAGCATCGAGTTCATCCACCGCCAGGTCGTCGCCAAGCGGGATCAGGGGGCCGCGATCCTGCTGGTCTCCGCGGAGCTCGATGAGGTCCTCGAGCTGTCGGACCGGATCGCGGTGATGTACCGCGGCGAGATCGTCGCCCTCGTCGACGGGCCGACCGCCGAGCGCGAGGAGGTCGGCCTGCTGATGGCGGCCGGGCGGCGCTCGATCCCGCCGGTCGAGACCGGGCCGCCCCCGGATGCGTCGACGTCGGTGTCCGCATGAAGGCGGCGCTCCGCGAGCTGTGGGCCCTCGCCGCGGTCCCGGTCGTCTCGATCCTGCTGGCCCTGCTCGTCGGCTCCGTCCTCATCATCCTCTCGAGCCTGGCCACCGAGAAGTCGATCAACTTCCTGCTGCCGGTGATCGCCTATGAGAACCTCCTCCAGGGCGCGACGGGCCTGTCGTTCCTCGACATCGCTGCCAAGACGGTCACGTTCAACCTCTCGGTCAATCCCGATCAGGCCGGGCGCGCGATCACCAGCACGCTCACGGCCGCGAGCCCGCTCGTGCTCTCGGGGCTCGCCGTCGGCGTCGGGTTCAAGGCCGGCCTGTTCAACATCGGCGGGACCGGCCAGGTCCTCGTCGGCGGCTTCGCCGCGGCCCTCGTCGGTGCCGCCGTGGCCGGCCAGCCGGCGGTCGTCGCGGTGCCGGTCGCGATCCTGGCCGGCGCTCTCGGCGGGGCGTTCTACGGGTTCATCCCGGGCGCGTTGAAGGCCTTCACCGGGGCCCACGAAGTGGTCTCGACGATCATGCTCAACTCCCTCGCGGCGTTCGTCATCGTCGGGCTCGTCAACGACATCTTCAAGATCGCGGGGCCGTCGTTCGCGCGAACGGCCGACATCGGCAATGCGGCGATGCCGATCCTGTTCGGCCGGAATGGCAACCTCGGGATCCTGATCACGGTCGCCCTCGTCGCCCTGACCTGGGTCCTGATCTACCGGACCCCGCTCGGCTTCGAGATCCGGACCGTCGGCGCCAACCCCAGCGCCGCGCGGTATGCCGGGATGAGTCCGCGGCGGCTGATCGTGCTGACGATGAGCCTGTGCGGGATGTTCGCCGGGCTCGCCGGCGCCTTCGAGATCCTCAGCCTCGGCTACTACCCTGCGGTCTTCGGAACGAGCATCGGCTTCGCCGGGATCACGGTCGCGCTCCTCGGACGGGCCCATCCGGTCGGCATCCTGCTCGCGGCGCTCCTCCTCGGCGGAATGCGCGCCGGCGCGCCGGCGATGCAGATCACGGCCAAGATCCCGATCGAGATCATCGACGTCATCCAGGGCCTGATCCTGCTGTTCCTCGCCGCCGAAACGGTCGTTCGGAGGCTCCTCCGCGGTCGCGCCAAGCGGGTTACGCCGGGTGAGATCGGCACGGTGTCGCGCTCGTACGCGGAAACGAAGGTCTGATGGACGTCGTGTTCGGGATCCCGGTCATCGGCTTCGTGCTCCAGTTCCTCGCCTACCTCGTCGACGCGATCTTCACGACGAACCTGCCAGCCCAGACGCTCCAGCTCGCGACCCCCATCGCGCTCGGCGCTCTGTGCGGGGTGATGTGCGAGCGGAGCGGCGTCGTGAACATCGGCATCGAGGGGATGATGCTGACGTGCGCCTTCGTCGGCTTCATGGCGGCGATGGTGGTCCACGAGGCGATGCCCGGCGCGGTCGCCGGTCCGTTCGGGTTCACGCCGGCCCTCGTGATCGGCGTGCTCGCGGCGATCGCTGCCGGAATGCTCGTGTCCCTGCTCCACGCGTGGCTGTCGATCACGGTCCGGGCCGACCAGATCATCAGCGGGACCGTGATCAACATCATCGCTCTCGGCCTGACCGGCTATCTGAATCGCCTGATCAAGCCGAGCGGGAGCGCCGGCACCCTCGACGCACTCCGCCCACCGCACGAGCTGCTCGATCTCCCGATCATCGGCTGGATCGTGAAGATGTTCTTCACCTCTGGCCCGATCACGACGGCGGTGATCTTCCTGGTGGTCATCCTCCAGGTCCTCCTGTTCCGGTCGCGCTGGGGCCTTCGGACGCGCGCGGTCGGCGAGCATCCGCGGGCGGCCGACACGGTCGGCATCGATGTGATCCGGGTGCGCTACCGGAACGTCATCCTCGGCGGTATCTTCGCCGGCCTCGCAGGAGCCTGGCTGACCCTGGAGTTCAACGCCTCCTTCCAGAACGGCATGACGGCCAATCGCGGGTTCATCGCCCTCGCCGCCGTGATCTTCGGCCGCTGGACGCCGATCGGAGCGTTCGGCGGAGCGCTCCTGTTCATGGTCTGGGAGGCGCTTGGGATCGCGATCCGGTCGAACCCGCCACCGGGCGATCTGGGGGTCTTCCTATCCGGCATCCAGGCCAGCTACCCGAGCATGTACAACAACTTCTTCGGCGCGCTGCCGTACCTGCTGACGCTCGTCGTCCTGGCCGGCGTGGTGGGCCGGAGCGTCCCGCCGGCCGCCGACGGCCAGCCCTACGTGAAGGAAGGCGCGACCTGACCGACCCGGACAACGCGACCGGCCCCGACGAGGCCGATGGGCGCGCCGACGCGGACGAGCGCGCCGCCGATCGCCAGCGCGTCCGGACGCTGATGGAGATCCACGAAGGACGCGGACCGGTCGCGATCCTCGACGACGAGGGAATCGAGCGGATCCTCCGGGCCGCCCGCCGGATCGCCGTGATCGGCGCATCGTCAAACACGTGGCGCCCATCGCACGGCGTGTTCGAGACTCTCGTCGCGGCCGGCTACGACTGCGTCCCGATCAACCCCAAGGAGACCGCGGTGGCCGGCGTCCCGGCATTCGCGGGTCTCGCCGAGGCGGTGGCCGCGACGGGACCGTTCGACATCGTCGACGTGTTCCGGCGCTCGGAGCTGTGCGCCGAGCACGCCCGCGAGGCCGTCGCCGCCGGGGCGTCGTGTCTCTGGCTCCAGCTCGGCGTGGCCAGCTGGGAGGCTGCCCGGATCGCGTCCGAGGGCGGCCTGTCCGTTGTCATGGATCGCTGCACCGCGATCGAGCTCCACCGGATCGGGCGGACCGGCCCGGGCTGACGCGATCTGACGCACTGCCGGACGCTTCGTGTCCGGCCCTAGCCGAACCTGACGCGCAACGCCGAGCGGACCCCCTCGTCCATGAAGCCGACGGCGACGGCTCGCCGATCGATCCCGTCGAGCTGGTCCGGGAGCAGCCCACCGCTCGCGACGAGGTCGCCCTCCTCGTCGGCCAGGCTCCGATCGATCGTGATCGGGTTGTCATTGCCGAGGACCACGCCCGCTCCGGCGGCAAGGAACGCATGGACCGGGTGCTCGCGGAGCGACCGTGCGGCGCCGGTGTACACGTTCGAAGTCGCGCATACCTCGAAGGTCAGGTCATGATCCACGGCCCACGCTAGAACCTCCGGGTCGTCGGCGACGTGGGTCCCATGCCCGATCCGGGTCGCGCCGAGCCATTCGGCCGCCTCCCGGGCCGCCCCGGCGCCGCTGGCTTCAGCGGCATGGGCGGTCAGACCGAGCCCGGCCGCCGCCGCGATCCGATACGGCTCGACGTAGGCCTCGTTGGCCGGCCAGAGCAATTCGTCGCCCGCGACATCGAGCCCGACGACCCCGTTGCCGGCGTGCGCGGCGGCTGCCCGGGCGACCTCCAGGTTGGTGTCGGGATCGCTGTGGCGGAGGAGGCAGACGACGAGCCCTGTCGGCAAGCCGGTTGCGGCGCTGCCCTCGGCCAGCCCGTCGCGGACGGCGACGATGATCGCGTCGATCGAGAGATCCGGGCGGCGATGCGTCGCCGGCCCGAACCGGATCTCGAGGAAGGCGTCGCCGGTCGCCGCGGCATCCTCGACCGATTCACGGGCAATCCGGCGGAGGGATCCCGCGAAGCCCATGACCGGATAGGCCGCTGCGACGTGGGCGAGGAACACGGTGAGGTCCGCCGGCTCGCGCATCCGGAGAGCGGCCTCCCAGCCGCCGGCCGGCTCCGGCAGGCCGTGCTCGCGGGCGATGTCGGCCGCGGTCGCGGGCCGGACGCAGCCCTCGAGGTGGCAGTGCAGATTGAGGCCCATCGGGCCCTACAGGGCGAGCGCGACGGCGGTCTCGAGGGCTGCCTCGACGCTGGCCCCCCAGCCGGTCGCGAGCCTCCGGTGGGCGTCGTCGTCGTACACGCTGGTGCCCGCGACGAGATTGCTGGACACCGAACAGATCATGGCGGCGCGGAGCTTGCGCTGGCGGGCGACGATGAACATCGCCGACGACTCCATTTCGACGTTCAGCAATCCGATCGCGGTCATCTGCTCGGTCCAGGCCGGCGACTCGGCGTAGAAGGCATCGTCCGAGACGTTGATCCCGGCGTGGACGGCGAGATCGTGGCGCGGCCCGGCTTCGCGAGCGAAGCGCTCGAGGGTCAGACTGATCTCGAGGTCGGGCACGGCCGGATAGCCCTTGGGGACGTACATGTCGGAGGTCCCGTCGTTGCGGAACGAGCCCTGGCTGACGATCAGGTCGCCCGGGTTGATGCCCTTCTGGAGGGCCGCGGTGCTGCCGACCCGGATGAACGACGTCACCCCGACGCGGGCCAGCTCTTCCACCGCGATCGCCGTCGACGGACAGCCCATCCCGGTCGAGGTCACGGTGATCTGGCGGCCCTTGTACGTGCCGACCATCGTCCGGTGCTCACGCTGATGGGCTACCTCGCGGGCATCCTCAAGGTAGCCGGCCACCATCGGGACCCGGAACGGATCGCCAGGCATCAGCGCGATCGTGCTGACCTCGCCGGGCGCCACGCCGATGTGGAACTGGCGTCCTCCGATCCCGATGGCGTTCTTGTCGACGATTCCCAAACGATCCTCCTGTCGGCCCTGCCCACCCGGTGTCCCGAGTCTATCGACCGCTCGGACGGCGCGTCGTTTCGACGCAACTCGGGGACGTTCGGCGGCGTCCCACGGCCATGACGATCCGGCGGCTCTGCCAATCGGCGATCGCAGGCGCACACGGGGCCGTCGAGCGGTTCTCTGGCGTCGCCCTCGCTCGACGATCGTCGCGGGCAGGTCGTGCGAGCCGGTGACGACCTGATGCGGGCGCGGATGGTCATGCCGATCGTGGTCGTCGCCGTTCACCTCGCGGCCTGCCGGGCCGCGCCGCCGGTCGGATCGCCGGCGATGGGCTCCGTCCGCGTCGCCGTCCAGGGCGTCGCCGACGGCAACAACTTGTTCAGTTCAGAGAATCGGGCGCGCCTCGTCGACGCGAACGGGACGGTCGCGGCCGAGTGGAAGCTGTCGTCGGACGGACCGGTTCCGGTGCGCGTCCCGATCGGCACCTACACGCTCAGCGCGTACACCGTATTCTTCAGCGACTTCATGCAGTGCGTCGACGACGCCGTGCGGCCGGGTCTGCAGAGCTGCGTCCAGCCAACGTTGGAGCCCGGCGCCGGCCAGATCTGCGGCATCCCGGTCGTGGTGACGGCGAGTCTCAGCGTGGAAGCCCGCTTCGACGTCCTGGCGACCGGCGGCTGTCACCTCGAGGCCCTGCCCCCGCCGGTCCCGATGCGGAGTTGAGCCCGCGATCTACTTGATCAGGAAGCCGAGGAAGACCAGGACGAACCCGATGACCGCGATCCCGGCCGCCAGCCGGGCCTGGCGCCGAAGGATCGCCATGGCAACCGACGCGCCGGTTTTCGATCCGTCGTCGCGGACCCCACCCCGCCACGCGCTGTAGCGGGCGGCGTTGGCGTCTTCTTCCTTCAGGGCCTGGTACCGCGACCAGGGGCCCTTCGCCCGCGTATAGCCGATGGCGATCAGCGCGATCCCAGCGATCCAGAGGACGGCATTCGCCATCAGGAGCCCGGGTCTCCCTCGAGCCGCCCGCGGACGGCTTCCTGCACGAGCGCCGCGTTCGCCTGGCCGCGCGTCGCTTTCATCACCTGGCCGACGAAGAAGCCGAGCACGGGCTTGCCGGCCTGGAAGTCGGCGACGGCCTTCGGATTGGCCGCAATCACGTCATCGATCACGGCGCCGAGCGCTCCGCTGTCGGAGATCTGACGGAAGCCACGCGCCTCGACGATCGACGCCACCGTCGCGCCGTCGGCCGCATGCGCCGCGAAGACCTCTTTCGCGTTCGTCCCGGACAGCTCCCCTGCCCCGACCCGCCGGACGAGGTCGGCGAGCTCCGACGCTTCGACACGGCCGGCCGCCTCGGGATCCATCTTGAGCAACCCGAGAAAGGCGCCGGTCACCCAGTTGGCGAGCGCCTTCGGATCGGCGTTCGGCTCGGACGAGCGGGCATCCTCGAACAGGACGGTGGCTTGAGCGTCGGCGACGATCACCGCCGCGTCGTAGCCGGACAGCCCAAGGTCGGCCTGATAGCGGGCGCGGCGCGCCGCCGGCAGCTCCGGGAGGCCGGCCCGGATCGAAGCCAGCCAGTCGGCATCGACCCGCAGCGGCGGCAGGTCCGGCTCCGGGAAGTAGCGATAGTCGTGGCTATCCTCCTTGGACCGCATCACGTAGGTCATGCCGCGGTCCTCGTTCCAACCGCGGGTGTCCTGGGTCAGCGTCTCGCCGGCGTCGAGGGCCGCGGCCTGACGCTCGATCTCGAAGGCGATCGCCCGCTCGACCGACCGGAACGAGTTCATGTTCTTGACCTCGACCCGCGTCCCGAACGGCTCGGTGCCCCGCGGCCGGAGCGAGATGTTCGCCTCGACCCGCATCTGGCCGCGCTCCATGTCGGCATCGCTCGCACCGATCGCCCGAAGCAGCGCCTGGAGCTCCTCCGCGTAGCGCCGTGCCTGCTCGGCAGAGCGGACATCGGGATCGGTGACGATCTCCATCAGCGGCGCGCCGGAGCGGTTGAAGTCGATCAGGCTGACCCGCCGGCCGGCCTCGTCTGTGCCGTGGACGAGCTTGGCGGTGTCCTCTTCGAGATGGGCCCGGGTGATCCCGATCGTGACCTCGCCCTCGGAGGTCTGGAACGACAGCCGGCCGTTCGCCGCGAGGGGCAGGTCGTACTGGCTGATCTGGTAGCCCTTGGGCAGGTCGGGATAGAAGTAGTTCTTGCGGTCCCAGCGGGTGGCCGGCGGGGTCGTCGCCTCGATCGCCGCACCGGTCGCGAGAACGTGCTCGACGGCCCGCTTGTTGATCACCGGCAGCGCTCCTGGCAGGCCGAGGCAGACCGGGCAGGTGTGGGTGTTCGGCGGATCGTCCGCGTAGGTGTTGGAACAGCCGCAGAACATCTTCGAGGCGGTCCGGAGCTGGCAGTGGACCTCGATCCCGATGACGGCTTCATACCGGGCGAGCGCGCCCGACGGCTGCGAGGGAGCAGGTGGTGCGGTCATCGGCGTCGGTGATGCATCGGCGAAGTTTCGCATAGGCGTGCTGGACGTCGAGTGGTCGGTGTCCGAGCGCCTCGCTCACCTCGTGCCCGGGTCCCGCCGCTCCGCGTGCCCGCTGCTCTCCCGATCCCCGTGCCCCTCGGTGCCGGGTGACCGAACATTCCGAAGGGGCGCATCTGGCACCACGATCCCGTCGATGACCGCGGTTTGATGCGCGCCGTGCAGGAGGGACCGCAGCTCAGACGGGCGTGGCTTGCGCCCCGGCTCGCCGAATGTTCACCCGGTGAGCTCCGCGCCAGGACTGCCGGCGGTCGCGGCCGGTTGCCGACGCAGTCCGAGCGTGGCGAGGTGGCGAGCCGGGCCCTCGCGTCAGTCATCGCGCTCCGAGTGAACATTCGGCCGCAAATCGTCGCAACGTGTTCACCCCAGGAGAATTCGGCGGTGGCCGACGAATCGGAATTCGTGAGAGCGCTCTCTTGACAACGCGTGATAGTGTGCGACGCAAGCGTGAGAGCGCTCTCACAGAGGACTCCATTGACCATCTCCGATCCGCAATCCCGACCGCGCGGCGCCACGCTCGAGGAAGTCGCCAAGGTTGCCGGCGTGTCGCGGGCCACGGTCTCCCGTGTCGTGAACGGGTCGCCCCGCGTCAGCGACGACGTGCGGCGATCGGTCGAGACCGCCGTCGAGCAGCTCGGCTATATCCCCAACCGCGCCGCGCGCAGCCTGGTCACCAGGCGGAGCGGATCAGTTGCCGTCGTCATCACCGAGCCGACAGGGCGGCTGTTCAGCGATCCGTTCTTCCCGCGCCTCCTGCGCGGGATCAGCGGCGGGCTCAGCACGCGCGATCTCCAGCTGATCCTGCTCATGCCCGAGGGCCCTGCCGACACCGAGCGGACCGCAACCTACCTGAGCGCCGGCCACGTCGACGGCATCCTGCTCGTGAGCCTCCACGGCGACGATCCCCTGCCCGACCGCATCTCCCGGGCCGGGATCCCGTTCGTCGTCGGCGGGCGGCCGCTCCGGACGTCGACGGCGAGCTTCGTCGACATCGACAACCGTGGCGGCGCGCGGAGCGCCGTCGAGCACCTTCTCGCCGGCGGGCGACGGACCATCGCGACGATCGGCGGACCGGCCGACATGAGCGCCGGCGTCGACCGACTCGCGGGCTACCGTGAAGCACTGGCCGACGCGGCCCTGCCTGCCGATCCGAGCCTCGAGTCCGCGGGCGACTTCACCCAGGAGAGCGGCAGCGCGGCGATGGAGCGGCTTCTGGCCACCCGTCCCGACGTCGATGCGGTGTTCGCCGCGTCCGACCTGATGGCGGCCGGGGCGATGGCCGTCCTCGAGGCCGCCGGACGGCGGATCCCCCAGGACGTCGCCGTCGTCGGCTACGACGATTCGCCGGTCGCATCGACCGTCCGACCGCGCCTCACCAGCGTTCGCCAGCCGATCGAGGAGATGGGTCACGAGATGGCCCGTCTGCTGGTCGCCGCGGTCGAAGGCAGCGATCCCGTCCAGCGGCGAGTCATCCTCGCCACCGAGCTCGTTCGACGCGCATCGAGCGCGGGGAGGCGCGTGCCCTGAGCCGGCCGGCGACCGGCAGGACGTCACCGCGATCGGCGACGCCGAGATCCATCACGAATGCACTCAGAGAAGGACATCGAATCGAAGGACAGCATGGAGGAGGACACACTGATGAACGCCACTCGATCCGGATCACGCGCGTTGATCGCCGCCATGGGGATCGTCGCGATCCTCACTGGTGCCTGTAACAGCACGGCATCCCCGAAGCCGAGCGCAGCTCCGTCCGCGGCGGCGTCCGCCGCGCAACAGACCGCCATCCCGTCTCCGTCGACCGTCCTGATCACCCCGCCCCCGATCGCTGCGGGCCCCGGCCCGAACGGCGGCACCGTGGTCCGCTGGTTCATCGGCCTCGGAGGCGGCACCCAGCCCGCCCAGATCGGCCCCGAGCAGGCGTTCATCACGGCGTACAACGCGTCGCAGAAGGACGTCTACATCCAGTACGAGATCGTCGACAACACCCAGGCCGCGAACATCCTCAAGACCGAGATCGCGGCGGGCAACGCTCCGGACATCATCGGTCCGGTCGGAGTCGAGGGCCTCAACCTCTTCACCGATCAGCTGCTCGACCTGAAGCCCCAGATCGCGTCGAGCGGCTACACCGCGACCGGTGTCGACCAGTCCCTCGTGGACTTCTTCAACTCGCTTGGCCAGAACGGCGCGACGGTCGGCCTGCCGTTCGCCGTCTACCCGTCGTTCATCTTCTACAACCAGGATCTGTTCGAGGAGGCCGGCCTGCCGCTGCCGCCGACCAAGGTTGGCGACATGTACGACGGCAAGCCCTGGGATCTCGACGCGCTCCGGACGCTGGCGATGAAGCTCACCGTCGACAAGAGCGGCAAGGACGCGACCGAGACCGGCTTCGACCCCGACAATATCGTCCAGTGGGGGTTCGACTCCCAGTACATGGACAACTTCAACGCTCGGGCGGAGACCGCGTTCTTCGGCTCTGGCTCGCTTCTCGACGCGGACGGCAAGACCGCCGTCGTCCCCGACTACATCGCGACTGGCGAGAAGTGGTACAACGACGGCGTCTGGAAGGACCACTTCATCCCGACCGCGGCGCAGGTCGCGAGCGACCTCCTCAGCGGAGGCAGCGAGTTCGGATCCGGCAACCTCGCCATCGACGAGGGCCACACCTGGTTCACCTGCTGCGTCACGCCCGCGGCTCCCAAGAAGCCGTTCAAGTTCGGGTTCGCCGTGAACCCGACCGTCAACGGCAAGATCACCTCACCGCTCCATGCGGACACCTTCAGCATCCTGAAGACGACCAAGGTCGCGGATGCGGCATTCAAGGCCCTCACGGCCATGGTCGCCTCGCCCGAACTGCTGACCGCATACGGCGCGATGCCGGCCGATCAGGGCAAGCAGCAGGCGTGGTTCGACTCGATCGACAAGAACTTCCCCGGCATGAAGCTCAACTGGGATGTCGCGAAGGCGATGCTCGCCTACCCGGATGTCCCCAACCATCAGTCCTTCGTCCCGGACTACGCGAAGGTCCGGAGCGCCATGCAGGCGTTCGGCAACAACTACCGAACCACGGCCGGTGTCGACATGGACGCTGAGCTCGCCAAGCTCCAGGTGACCCTCCAGGGCATCTTCGACGCCGCGACACCGTAAGGTCGGCCAAGCGCTCCTCCTCCACGGCCCCC
>JACDAH010000065.1 GCA_013695505.1 Chloroflexota bacterium
ACCCCGCCCCGCAGCCGGCCTCGCCGCGCGAATTCCGCTCCCACCGGCAAATCCCGGATTGGGCCGCGCATCGGCGGACCCAGCTGGGCGAAAGCGAGCGTCCGACGCCCGCCGGCACGCTCGCAGCCGAGCTCGAGCGCCCTGGCGAACCGCCTGGGGTCGATCCAATCTCGAATGTGCCGGTCCGGGCGGAATCGAGCGGCGGAAGCCCGCTTTGGGCGGCTCCCGACGATCGACCGCGCAGCGAGCCCATCGCACCTACGCCGACCGCCGTAGTCGGCGACCCTCGTCCGGGGGATGGCGTGCGACCTCAGCGTCTCCTACGGTCCTGTCATGCCCGCGATCGTCCATGCCCTGTCGCCGCCGCCGCTCGTCGATGCCGGTCTCATCCGCGACAGCACCGGTCGCCGCCGGCCGCCAGCCAGCGGTCCGGTGCGCCTCCTGGCTCTGGCGGCGATCGTCTGTGCTGTGCTCCTGCTGCTGTCGGTCGTCGACGGCGCCGGCCTGCGCCTCATCTGGGACAACCTCCATTGGTCGGGAAGCGCGACGGCAGCCGCAATCGCGACGGTCTGGTCGATCCGCGGGACTGGCGGCCGGGTCCGGGCCGTCCGGACGAGTGCGGCGGTCGCCTTCGTCCTGTGGATGATCGCCAACCTTGCCTGGGCATGGCTCAACCTCCAGGGCCTGGGGATCGTCGCGTCCCGCTCGGACCCGTTCGTCCTCGCGATCGTCCTGCCCGGTGTGGGTGTGCTCGTCGCGACGGTCCGTGGCCGCCTCTCCGCAGCCGAGGAGATCGCGGTCTATCTCGACGCCGCCTTGACGCTCCTGTTGATCGCCACGGTGTTCATCCTCATCCACGGCCCAATCGCGATCGGCCTGCCGTCCGGAGCCGGGTTCGTCGCGCTTGCCTATCCAACCGCGTTCATCGGTCTCGCCGGCGGCGGCTTGATCGCCCTCCTCGCCGTCGGCTACCCGATCGCCATGGGCGGTGCCTCCGCCCTGATCGGCGGGAGCGCCCTGATCGGCCTCGCCTATCTCGGTTGGATCGTGCCGGCCGTCACCGGCGCGCCGGCCGGCAAGCTGCCCAGCTTGCTCTTCACGATCGGCACCCTGACTGCGGCTTACGGCGCGGTCACGTGGAGCGACGTCCGCTCCGCGAGCCCGCGCTACCTGGCCGCCGCCCGGATCGCGACGCGAATCGTCGCTTCACTGGTCGCGAGCATCCTCGTTCTGGCGGTGCTCGTCCCGGTTCCCGACTCCATCGCCACGATGGTCCACGTTGCGATCTTCGGCGCCAGCATCCTGTTCATCGTCCGCCAGGGCCTGCTCCTCCGCGAGCGGACGACGATGCTCACCGCGGTCACCACGCTGACCCGGGAGAACTACCGCCTCGTCGCCGAGCTCCGAGCGGAGCTCGAGCGGCGGGCGGCCGACCAGCGACGGATGATCCAGGCGTCGCGAGCGGCGGCCGTCGGGGTGCTGGCCGCCGGCGTCGCCCACGAGGTCAACAACCCGCTCACCGGCGTCCTTGGCTTCGCCGAGCTGCTCCTCGAGGAGATGCCCGGCGACGATCCCCGCCGGCCGGACGTCGCGACGATCCGTTTGGAGGCGCTCCGCGCCCGGGAGATCGTCCGCGCCCTCGGCGACTTCGCGAGCCCGCGACCGCCGTCGCCGGTCGACACCGATCTCTCCGCTCTCGTCCGCCGAACGATCGACCTGGCCCGCTTCGGGATCGAACGACGCGGAGTCTCGATCCGCGAGGATCTCCCGGCGTTGCCTGCGATCCGGATCGACGCCCAGGCGGTCCAGCAGGCGATCCTCAACGTGATCACCAATGCCAACGAGGCGGTCGCGGCGGGCGGCAGGATCGAGGTCGCCGTCCGAGCCGAGCGTGACGGCCGGCTGGTCACGATCGTGGACGACGGAGTCGGAATGGACGCCGAAACCGCGGGTCTTGCGTTCGAGCCATTCTTCTCCGCCCGCGAGGTTCCGGAGGGCAGCGAACCCGCCACCGGGCTCGGTCTCTCGATCAGCACTGGACTGATCGAGAGTCATGGTGGCACGATCACCATCAACAGCCGGCCGGGGGCGGGCACAACCGTCGAGATCCGCCTTCCTGCGAGGCCATCGCCGAGCGCGATCGCGGATGTGAAGGGCCAGCTCGCGTGACGAATGCCACATTCAGCGGCCGGGCGACGACCCGATCGTCGGCGCCTGTCCATGTCCTGTGCGTCGATGACGAGCCGGTCGTCCTGCTCCTGATGACCCGGCTCCTCGAACGGCTCGGGCTCGAGGTCACGACGGCGACAGGACCGATCGAGGCGCTCGCCTTCTTCGAGGCAGGGCGCTTCGACCTGATCGTCACCGACATCCGGATGCCGGGAATGGACGGCCACGCGTTCCTCGCCGAGATCCGGGTCCGCGACCCGGAGGTCCCGGTCGTCGTCGCCACCGGACACGCCTCGCTCGACAGCGCGATCCGGGCGATCCGTGACGGTGCGTCCGGGATGCTGATGAAGCCGTTCACCGGCGAGGAGTTCCAGGCCGAGGTGCGGGCGGCGCTCGAGAAGGCGCGAATCACCGGGCGGCGCTCCAATACCAGTACGTGACCCCGATCCTCGACGGCGTCGCCCTGGCACTGACCGCCGCGATCGAAGCCCGCGACCTCGAGACGGGCGAGCATTGCCGCCACCTGGGCTGGTTGGGCGAGCGGATCGCGGTCCTGCTGGGCCTGCCCGAACTGATGCGGACGACGATCCGGATCGGCGGCTATCTCCACGACGTCGGCAAGATCGCGATCGCCGACCGGATCCTGCTCAAGCCCGGCCCGCTGACGGACGACGAATACGCCGAGATGCAGCGCCACGCCGAGATCGGCGGTGACATCGTGTCGACCCATTCGGCGATGACCGAGATCGCCGCGATTGTCCGGCACCACCACGAACGATTCGACGGGCGGGGCTATCCCGACCGGCTCAAGGCCGCGGCGATCCCCCTCGGCGCCCGGATCATCGCGATCGCCGACGCCCTGAGCGCTCAGACCAGCGATCGGCCGTACCACCGGGCGGTCTCCCTCGATGAGGCCTGGGCCGAGATCGAGCGCCACTCGGGCAGCCAGTTCGAGCCTGCCCTGGTCGAGCTGTCGGGTCCCTGATCGGCACGGCCATCCTGCCCGCCGGGGCCGATGCTCTTGGGACGACGATCCGGATCGTTCCGGCGACGCCGGCTGCGCCGGCCGGGACCGAGCGGGCCGGCAGCGCCCTCGCGACGTCCCGGCCCGAACCGCTCGACGCGGTCGCCCGGGTCAGCGCGTCCGCGCGCCGCGGAGCAGCAGGAGCAGACCGATCGCCACGAGGATGATCGGCCATGCGATCCCGGCCAGGTCGGGCTTGACGATCACCGAGCCGCCGACCAGGACGAGGATCGAGCCGTACAGCGCCTGCCAGCCGACGCCCCCGCTCTGGGCGGCCCGGATCGCCGCGATGAACAGGAACGCAAGGCCGAACAAGAGCGTCCCCCAGCCCGGTCCGAGCGGGTGGCCGAGCGACTGGATCGTGCCGGGCAGGGCGAGCGCCGTCAGGAATGCCCCGGCGTAGAGCGCGATCGAGCTCCGCCGCAGCAGCCACGCCACGAGGGACGCAACGCCGGCGGCGAGCACCGCTACGTCGCCGAGCCGGCGATAGTCGGGGAGGGCCCGCTCCAGCAGCAGCAGCCCCCCGAACATCACGAGGAAGATCCCGATCCACGGCAGACCGGGCCGGCGCTCTTCATCCGGCCCCCAGCGCCACGCCCACGCCCGGGGGCCGGGCTCGGCCGGCATGCGTCGATCGTTCATCGGTCCCTCCGCCGGAGCGCGCCAGCCGCCGGGATGTCCC
>JACDAH010000080.1 GCA_013695505.1 Chloroflexota bacterium
GACGTGTCCCAGCCGAGTGCCGTGCCGCCGGCAATGGCGACGGCACCGACGACAAGCCACAACGCTCGGCTTGCATCGGGCGGCTCGGGGGCGTCGCGATCCTGGCGCGGCGCCTTCGCATCGCGCGGCGCCTTCGCATCGCGCGGCGGCTCCGGCTCGGGCAGCGGCTCCTCGTCGACGCTCACGGCTGAGGAACCGGGCCGGCAGGCGCCCGGGCCACGATCCACAGGAACCGCGCGTCGAAGCGATCCTCGGGCTCGGCGATCACGTCGGCCTGTTCGACGATCAGGCCCGCCTCCTCCACCAGTCGGCGGCTGACGCGTGCTGAGAAATGGCTGAAGTACATGTCGACGCCCAGCCAGTCGCGCTCGACAGTGCCCGGGTCATCCTCGACGCCGAGCGACGCGAGGAACAGCCCGCCGGGACGGAGCCATGTCCGGATGCGGGCGAACAGCGCGGCGTGCTCGTCGCGCGGGACGTGGGTCAGCGAGTAGAACGCGACGACCGCATCGAGCGACGCTGGAGGCCGCTCGAGCTCGGTCATGTCCGCGACGAGGAAGGTCGCGCCGGACACGTTGGCGCGGGCCCGCCGGATCTGCTCCACGGACAGATCCACTCCCGTCAAGCGCCGACCGATGGCCAGCCGCGCGGTCATCGGCAGGCCCGCTCCGCAGCCGAGCTCGAGGACGTCGGTGCCGGCCGGGATCAGGGCGTCGGCGAGCTCGAGCGCGCGGATCCGTGCATCGGACGGGCTCAGCGCGCTCCACGCTAGGTAGCGCTCGGCCATCGCGTCATAGCCGTCGGCCACGATCTGCCTGGGATCGCCCGCCCGCGTCGAGCCAGGTCGCCCGGTCACGAACGACGTCGCTCGGTCACGCGCCGCCGCCGACGAGCAGCTCGACTGGGTGGATCGTGCCGTCGACGATCCGGAACGCTCCGAAGGCGGGCTGGTCCTGGGCGAGCGAGACAAGGAGGTAGAGGGCGTCGGGATAGAAGGCCAGGCCGACGTCGGTCGGGCTCGGCCAAGCAGGCGATCGGACGTGCGAGTGGACGATTGCCCAGAACACCTCGTCGGCATCGTCGGTCTCGATCGTCAGCCGGAGCAGATCGTCGGGGTGGATCTCGTAGCGGTACGGCGACCCGGCGCGGTTGCGGGTCGGTTCGAAGCGAAGGGCCGTCCCGCCGGCGGCCGCCGGACGGTCGCCCACGATCAAGCCGCAGGCCTCGTTGGGGTCCTCGGCCCGCGCGTGATCGACAATCGCCTGCAGCAGCGCCGCGTCGAGGGACACGGACGCCGGGCCCGGATGGCCGGCCGGCAGCGCTACCTCGGTCACGGATCGACGAGCTCGTCGGCGAGAAGGTCCATCAGCAATCCATCGTGCCACGTGCCGTCGCGCCAGCGCTCGTACGAGCGGAGCACGCCGACCGGCCGGAACCCAACCTTGGCGTAGGCGGCAATCGCCCGCGCGTTCGTGGCGGACGGGTCAATGATCACGCGGTGATGGCGCCGGCGTTCGATCAGCCAGCGGGCGACCGTCCTGACCGCGTCCGTCCCGAGACCGCGACCCTGTCCCGCCGCCGCGATCGCGATGTCGATGCTGGCGTGACGGTACATTGCGTCGGTCTCCTCGCCGGCCATGACCAGGCCGAGCACCGACCCGGCCTCTTCGATCAGCCAGATCGCGAGCTCCGCGTCGGCGAGGAGCTCGGCGACATCGGCGTCGACATCGGGAACCTGCCACCACTCGCCGACGGTCGGATCGCGCAGGACCGTCGCGAGGACGTGGGCATCGGCGGTCGAGGCCGGTCGAAGGCGGACAAGGGCACCCTCGAGCGGCTCGATCACTTCCCGAATCGTCGTCACGGGCGAGCGCTCACCACCAGCTGACGCCGCCCTCGAGATCGTCCGCCATGTCAGCGAAGTCGCGACTGAACGTCCCGGCACTGAGGTACTTCCAGCCGCCGTCGGGCAGGAGCGCCACGATCGTTCCGGAGCGCATCGTGTGCGCCTCGCGCGCCGCCGCGACCAGGACGGCTCCACACGAGGGCCCGCCGAAGATCCCCTCACGTTCGACGAGGTCGCGCAGCGCGGCGATCGCATCCTGGTTGCTCACCAGGTACTTCGCGTCGAGGAGCGTCCGGTCCAGGATCTCGGGGACGAAGCCCTCGTCGAGCGAGCGGAGGCCCTGGACCATCTCGCCGGGCAGCGGCTCGGCGGCCACGATCCGGACGCCCGGCTTCGCCCGCCGCAGATACCGCGCGACGCCCATCAACGTGCCGCTCGTCCCGAGGCCCGCGACGAACACGTCGATCTCGGGGCAATCGGCGAGGATCTCCGGCCCGGTCGTCTCCTCGTGGGCCCGCGGGTTCGCATCATTGCCGTATTGGTATGGCATCACGAATCGGGCGTCCTTCGAGACGAGGTGCTTGGCGAGGGCGATCGCGCCGTTCGACCCCAGGTGCCCGGGCGAGTCGATGACCTCCGCCCCGAAGAGCGCGGCCATCTGGCGCCGCTCATTCGTGACGTTGTCGGGCATCACGAGCGCAACGCGGTAGCCCTTCCGGCGCCCGATCATCGCGAGCGCGATCCCGGTGTTGCCCGACGTCGGCTCGAGAATGATCGAGTCGTCGCGAAGCAGCCCGCGCGTCTCGAGGTCCTCGACCAGGTACTTCGCCACCCGGTCCTTCACCGACCCCGTCGGGTTGGCCATCTCGAGCTTGGCGAAGATCCGGACGGCCGGGTTCGGTGACATCCGCGGGATCTCGACGAGCGGCGTGTGGCCGATCGCGTCGAGGATGTCGTGATAGCGCCCGCCGTGCGGCGCTAGCGCCGCGTGGGCGTGGGCGTGGGTGTGGCCGGACTGGAACGTGTCGTCGGCGTGGAGCGCCTGGCCGTCCGGCGCCGGGACCGGCTCCGCGACGACGACCGGCTTGGGGAACGCCATCGTCAGCGCGTGGCGGCGCCGGCGCCGCCGGCCATTGCCGGCAGGAGGCGAACCTCGTCACGCTCGGCGACGGCGGTCGCGAGACCGTCGAGGTAGCGGACGTCCTGGCCGTTGACGTAGACGTTGACGAACCGGTTCAGCTCGCCGCCATCGGTCAGGAGCTGGGCCTTGAGGCTCGGGTACTGGGCGGTGAGGGCGTCGACGACCTCACCCACGGTCGCTCCGGCCAGCTCGACCTCCTTGTTGCCGCCGACCTGCGGCCGAAGAACGGTCGGGATCTTGACGACGCTCACGCGGGGCCTCCGAGGACGAACGGCTCGCCGGCCGCGGTCGCGGCGGCGAAGGACGGGATTGCGAGCGGACGGCCCTCGGCCCGGGCGGCGACCGCCTCGGTCGAGCAGACCGGGCAGGCCGGATCGCGCCGGAGCTTCAGCTCGGTGAACGTCGTGTCGAGGGCATCGAACAGGAGCAGCCGCCCACTCAGCGTGTCGCCGATCCCGAGCAGGACCTTGATCGCCTCGTTGGCCTGGAGCATGCCCATGATCCCGGGCACGACGCCGAGGACCCCCGCGACCGAGCAGCCCGGCGCGAGCTCGGGCGGCGGTGGCGTCGGATACAGGC
>JACDAH010000095.1 GCA_013695505.1 Chloroflexota bacterium
CGTCCAGCGCGTGACCGCCAACTTCGACATCCCCGAGGACGTCTTCGCCGAGGTCGCCGGGTGATCGTCCTGGGCATCGACCCCGGGACGGCGGCCCTCGGCTGGGGCCTCATCGAGCAGACGGCCGGCCGGCTCCGCGCGGTCGACCATGGCTGCCTGGTGACATCGCCGGATCTGCCGTTGGGGGAGCGGTTGCTCGCGATCCACCGCCACGTTGCGGAGCTGATTGCCCTCCACGATCCGGCGGTCGTGGCGGTCGAACGGGTCTTCTTCTCGCGCAACGCCCAGACGGCGATCGCGGTCGGGCATGCCCGAGGCGTGGTCCTGCTGGCCGCCGCAGAGGCGGGTCGGCCCGTCCGTGAGGCGACGCCCAACGAGGTCAAGAGCGCGATCGCCGGCTACGGCGCTGCGGACAAGCAGCAGGTCCAGCGGATGGTCCAGATCGTCCTCGGGATGGCCGCCCTGCCGACCCCCGACGACGCCGCCGACGCGCTCGCGATTGCGGTCTGCATCGCGAACGGGATGGGCCAGATCGGACGATCCACGCGGACGACGGGCGCGATCATGGACCGCTCGGCGATCGCCCCGATCGAGCGCGGCTCGACGCCGTACGAGCGTGCCGTCCGCGAGGCGCTGGCGGAGGAGCAGCGGCCGGCCGCGAAGACGCGGGCGTCGTGATCGCGTCCGTGACAGTCGCCGGTCGCGGGCCCTTGGTTTCGTTTACCAACCCCCGTGGTGCCTGGCTCGGAAACGCACGGCTTCGGGCGCCTCGTCTGGGCCCAGTTAGCCGATCGAGGCTAACTCTCGGCCGCTCGGTGGCCCCAGCGGGCCTGTCAACGCGCCTCGTACTACCCCGGTTGGTATCGGGCGCAAACGAGGGCCAGAGGTGATTGCGTCCGTCGAGGGCAAGGTCGGGGCCGTCGCGTTCGACTCGCTCGTCATCGAGGTCGGCGGGATCGGATATCGGGTGTTCGCGGCGCCCGCGATCCTGTCGACGGCCCAGCCCGGCTCCACGGTCAAGCTCCACACCTACCATCTCGTGCGCGAGGACCTGCAGTCGCTGTTCGGGTTCCGGACCACCGAGGACCTCGGCTTCTTCAACCTGCTGCTCACGGTGACCGGGGTCGGCCCGAAGGTGGCCCTCGCCATCGTCGGCTCGCGCCCGACGCCGGACCTCCAGCTCGCGATCATGGCCCAGGATCAGGCCGTCCTCGTATCGATCCCGGGGATCGGCAGGAAGCTGGCGGACCGGATCATCTTCGAGCTCAAGGAGAAGGTGGCCGCGGCGGGCATCGCGGCGAGCACCCTGGCCGGCAGCGGGATCGGTGCGTCGGAGAGCGAGGTCGTCGGTGCGCTCCAGGCGCTCGGCTACTCGCTGGCCGAGGCGCGAGAGGCGTCGCGGATCGCCTTGTCCGACACGAAGATCGGCGGCACCCTCGAGGACCGCGTCAAGGCCGCCCTGCGGAGCCTCCTTCGGGACTAGGATCGACGCCATGTCGGTGCCCGCCGGCTGACCTGACCGCCGGTGGTCAGGGCCGGTTGCCGGCCAGAGCGTCGGCGTGGAGCCCGCGCGGATCGATCGACGGGCGCCCTTGCCGGGCGGCGAGCTCGGCGAGCGTCTCCCGATCGAGGATCTCGAGCATCGCGTCGCGGACGTCGAGCATGACGTCCCGAAGCGAGCAGGTCGCCTCGTCCGGACACGAGCACGGCGCGTAGTAGCGGAGGCTGACGCAGGGGAGGGGAGCGAGCGCGCCGTCGAGCAGCCGGATGACCCGCCCGATCGTGATCGTCGCGGGATCCATCGCCATCGCGTAGCCGCCGCGCGCCCCGAGGGTCGTCCGGACGATGCCGCCGTGCTTGAGCGTCGACATGATCTGCTCGAGGAACTTGGGCGGCAGGCGGTTGCGTGCCGCCAGCGTCGCGAGCGCGACCGGCACGGGGTGCGGGTGGGGATGCTCGGCCGAGGACATCGCCGCCTCGCTTCGCACCAGGTCGACGAGGGCTCGGATTCCGTATTCGGACCGGCGAGAGAGACGCATCGGGGCCATTGTGACCGAAGTCCTACCCGCCAGGCGGTGGTTCTGCGCACGACGGCGGGTGCGCCGGGCGATCCTGTAGCGGTGGCAGCCACAAGCGACGGCTGGACGGCCTCGAACTCGGCCGAACCGGGGCTGGCGGTGACGGTCGCGG
>JACDAH010000157.1 GCA_013695505.1 Chloroflexota bacterium
GCTACAACGCGCTGGCGTCAGTCAGAGTGCGGGAATGTCACACGAGCGTCTGACAGATCGGACTGTCACTACTGGCGAGCTCCCACTGCTTATCGGTGACGGCGATCGCGAAGCTCATACCGGCAAAACTGCCGGCTGGTCGTGTCAAGCGTATGTGGCATGGACCCGCCAATTGAACGGGAACCTTTGGGCCACAGGCGCTGAGTCAGGAAATCGGCGCGGCGTACCCTCGGCCCGCGTGGCGCCGGTGCCTAGCTCAGGCGAGCCGCCACAGGCTGTGGATGATCCGCCAGCCCTCGTCCGTCCGGACGAGGTGCAGATACTCGTGGTAAATCGGCGACCTTACGGTCACAGAGGCGATGTCGTCGCGGACGTCGAC
Source organism: Chloroflexota bacterium (assembly GCA_013695505.1). GTDB lineage: Bacteria > Chloroflexota > Limnocylindria > Limnocylindrales > CSP1-4 > CF-46. Next base: position 380 of record JACDAH010000157.1, read on the forward strand.
GACCTCGATGTCGAACCGATGCTCCGCCGCGGGACGCTTGCTGCCGCCGCCGGCGGTGGTGAAGCCGACCATCGAGTCGCTCGTGTCCCGGTCGAAGAACGGCGCCTCAGCGCCGCGCCGGATCCAGCCACGTTTCGCCAGCTCCGGATGGACAGCGCGCCGCATCCTCGCCGCATCCGCGGAGAACCAGGCCTCGAAATAGTCAGTGACGCAGGATTCCACCGCAGCGTGGTCGTCGCTAGGAGCGCGACGTGCCGTCATGCCGCGGCCTTCGCGCGGACAAAGGCCGCGGGGAGCCTTCCGGCCGAGATGATCTTGGGGACGAAGTTCTGGGCTCGGGAACTGACCATGGAGTCAGGATACAAGCCGCCCGCCTAGCACAACTCTCATTCCACAGCGTCATCTCACTCGGCTGAGGATCCGGAGCACCGCAGGCTGGTCGGGCAGGAGGGGGCTGTTGTTGATCGCCGCGTCCTCGATCGCGTCCCGGGCGATCGTTTCGTGCGTGTCCGGGCCGAGGCCCTGGGAGGTCAGCGTTCCGCGCTGGCCGACGCGCTCGAGAAGGGAGCGGACGGCATCGATCCCGGCCCGCGCCGCCGCCTCCTCTCGATCGCGGGGATCGGCGACGCCCAGCGCGACGGCAATAAGGGCCAGCTCGCGGGCGCGGACGCCCAGGTAGGTCTCGAAGACCTCGGGCATCACGGTCGCGAGGGCCGTGCCGTGGGGCAGCCGGCCGCGGGTCCCGATCGCGTGGCCGATCGCGTGGACGGCGCCGACGCCGGTCCCCGACTGCTGGCCCACGCCGGCATAGTGCGCCGCCAACAGCATCCGGCTGCGCGCCTCGAGATCGGCGCCGTCCTCGACGGCTCGTGGCAGCCACTCGCCAATCGTCCGGATGACGCCGAGAGCAATCGCCTCCGCGAACGGGTTCGGGTTGGCGGACAGGAGCGACTCGAGCGAATGGGTCAGGGCGTCAATGCCGGTGGCGGCGGTTGGGCCGGGCGGGAGGCTGAGCGTCAACTCGGGATCGAGGATGGCCACCTTCGGCAGGACGCTGTCATGGCCGACATAGCCCTTGCGGCCGACCGATTCGTCAGTGACGACGCCGTAGGAATTGGTCTCGGTGCCGGTGCCGGCGGTGGTCGGGATCGCGACCACCGGGAGTCCCGGTCCGACCGTTTCATCGTGGTAGCCGAGTGACATGACAGCACGCTGATTAGGTGCGTGGAGGGCGATCACCTTGGCCGAATCCATCGCAGAACCGCCGCCGAGGCCGACGACGACGATCGAGGCCGGGTCCGCGCCAAACCCTCGGAGTGCCTCGCTGCCTCGCTCGATCGACGCCGTTCCCGGGTTCGGCTCGACGCCGTCGAAGAGCTCGACAACGACGCCGGCCGACCCAAGCAGATCGACCACGCGATGGGCGACACCCGACTGAACCACGCCACCGTCCGTGACGACGAAGGCCGCAGAGGCGCCGAGCTCGGCAAGCGCGGACGGGAGCTCGGCGATGATGCCGGCGCCGAAGCGGGCGCGGTCCCAAACACCGATCCGGAGGCGGCGACCCGCATAGCCCTCGAACGTCATCGGACTTCGACCACGCGGTCGAGCGACGTGTCGCGGCGAACCGTCAGCCAGCGCCGACAGCCCGCGCCGTGGAACCAGCGCTCGGTCGACACGCCGGCGGGATTCTCGAACACCCAGACCTCGTCGAAGTCGCGATCCTCCGGATCGGTCAGCCAGTCGGCAGTCGGCCGGCGCTCGCCGCCGAACGTGAACTCGTCCAAGGGCCGCCGCCCGCAACGCGGACAGTCGAGAATGTGCATTCAGCGCGTTCCCGCCGACGCCTGGTCGGCCATCGCCAGCTCATTCCGGAACCGGTCGAGCCCGAACGGCGCGATCAGGTCCGGCGTCCGGCCGGTCGCGATCCGCTCGGCCATTGCCTCGCCGCCGGCCGGAATCGCCTTGAAGCCCCACGTGCCCCATCCCGTCGTGATCAGGAGCCCGTCGACGCCCGTGTCGCCCATGATCGGGCTGAAATCTGCCGAGATGTCGCACAGCCCGGCCCACGTCCGGAGGATTCGCATCGAGCGCAGGAACGGCAGGAGCGCCGTGATCTTGTAGGCGTAGCTCCGGAGCGCGTCGAACGACGAGATCCGCGAGAACGACGGCTGGCTGTCGAACTCGGCGCCGATCAGCATCTGGCCGCGCTCGGTCTGGCTGACGTAGCAGGCGAGCTCGGTCGAGGCCACGATCTTGTCGAGGCCCTGCTCGAAGTCATTCGTGACGAAGGCGTGGAGCGGATGTGTCCGGACCGGCAGCCGCACGCGGGCCATCCCCGCCAGCTGCGAGACGCGGCCGCCGACGGCCGAGAGGACCACGCCCGCCCGGATCGGGCCGGCCGCCGTTTCCACCCCGACCACGCGATCGCCGTCGCGGAGCAGCCCGGTCACCGTCCGGTGCTGGATCACGTGGACGCCACGATTCGTCGCGCCCGACGCATACGCCCACGCCACCCGGTCGTGACGCGCCGTGGCCGCCTCGACATGGTGGGACGCCCCCAGGATCGGGTACCGCCCGCCGCCCGTGAGGTCGATCTGGGGGACCAGCGCCTTGACACCCGCAGGGTCCAGAAGCTCGGTGTCGACGCCCATGGCCTGGTTCATCAGGACCCGTCCCCGCTCGGTCCGCATCCCCATCTCGCTGTGGGCAATCCAGACGTGGCCCTTCTTCCGATGGAAGATCGCGGCGCCCGTTTCGGCTTCGAGCCCCTCGTACAGCTTCATCGAGTGGTCGTAGAAGCGGATGGCCTCCGGGATCGCGTAGTTGGCCCGGATGATCGTCGTGTTCCGGCCGGTATTTCCCGACGCGATGTAGTCGGCCTCGACGACGGCGACGTTCGTGATCCCGTGGCGCGTCGCGAGGTAGTAAGCGGTCGCGAGGCCGTGCCCACCGCCGCCGATGATCACGACCTCGTACGAACCGCGTGGCTCGTGCCACACGATCGGCTGGAGCGAGCCGACGGCCTCGGCGGGGGCGGTCAGCGCCATCCGAGCCGCCGCTCGAGCTCGTCGGCATAGGCCGCATTCGTGACGAGAAGGCCTGGACGGCCGCCGAGGATCCTGGCCGGGACGCCCGCGACCTTGCCCTGGAAGAGCTTGCCGGCAGCGGTCGAGAGCTCCCACTCCGTGTGCGCGGCCAGGCGCCGGACGTCGTGTTCGTCGAGAAGCGCGACAAGGAACCCGGCTTCTGGCTCGACGATTGCGTCCGGGTCATCGACGTCGACCGCGGTCGCGCCGATCCCGATTGCCTCGTCCGATGCCGTCCGCAGGATGTCCACGCCGTCGCCGGACCAGCGCGCGCCGTCGAGAGCCTCGGGCGAGGCCACGACGCGGACCGCGGCGACCGGCTCAAATGCGGGCACGGCGGCCCTCCGGATCGTAGAACGGCGTCGCGGCCACGGAGGCCTCACGGCCGTCGATCGAGACCCGATCCGGGAACGGCGCCCGCTTCTGCCAGCCGAGCATCAGGGCGCGCCCGAGCAGCGGCGAGGTCCACGATCCCGTCACGTTGCCGACGATCTCGCCGTCGTCGAGGGACAGGATCGGGGTCCCTTCCGGCGGCGCCGCCCCGTCCATCGCAAACCCGACCCAGCGCCGCGTGTCCGGGAGCTTCGCGGTCCGCTCCAGCGACGCTCGGCCGATGAAGGCCGGCTTGTCCATCCGGACCGCCCAGTCCATCCCGAGCCGATGCGGCGTCGTGTCGAGCTCGGTGTCCATGCCGACGATGACGTGGCCCTTCTCGAGCCGCAGTCCGAACAGCGCCTGCAGCCCGTGCGGCCGGATCCCGAGGTCTCGTCCCGCGTCCATCAGCGCCCGCCACAGCTCGACCGAGCGGTCGACAGGGTGGTGGAGCTCGAAGGCGGCCTCGCCCGTGAACGAAAGGCGCATGACGTGACAGGGCACGCCGGCAACCTGGGCCCGGACGTGGCCCAGGAACGTTGGCGGCGCCGCGAGCCCGAGCCGCGACAGCAACGTTTTGGCGAGTGGCCCCGTCACGTTGATCGCGGCGAGGGACATCGTCCGATCCATGACGTGGACGCGCAAACGCCACGTGTCGACCCAGTCGCGGATCCACATCTCGGCGTTTGCGGCGCCGCCGGAGGTGAATGTCAGGGTGAACCGCGTCTCCGCGTCGCGAAGGATCATCCCGTCGTCCATCACGTGGCCGCGCTCGTTTAGGAGCAGCGCGTATCGCGACCGGCCGACCT
>JACDAH010000158.1 GCA_013695505.1 Chloroflexota bacterium
GCCGCGAGGTAGTGCTCGGCCAGCGCTCCGGCGATTCCTTCGTCGTCGAGTCCTTCGAAGTAGCGAGCCGCAGCAATGTGCAACGTTCGACGCTCGCGCCGGCCGAGGGTGCCGTACGCGACCTCCCGGATCAGACCCTGCACGAACCCATACTGGCCCTGCTCCGGCGAGCGGGGGTCGATCTCGCGGCTGAGGAGCTCGCGCCGCGCCAACGAGCCGAGGCGCGTCGCCAGATCCGTCGGCTCGATGTTGGTCATTGCCGTCAGGGCAGAGATGTTGAACGTCTTGCCGATCACCGATGCCGCCTGGAGAAGCGATCGATCCGCGGGCTCGAGGGAGTCAAGGCGCGCCGCAATCAGGGCGTGCAGCGACGGTGGCACGGACAGATCGGACAGATCGCCGACCGGGCGATATGTGCCTTGGTCGAGTTCGATCTTCCCGTCGGCCAGCAGCATGCGCACGGTCTCGACCGCGTACAGCGGGATCCCTTCGGCCCGTCCCAACACCCTGTCGATCATCGGCTCGGGCAAGCCCGGTACCAGACCAGTCAGGAGTTCCCGCATAACCCCCTCCCCAAGCGGCTCCAGCAGCAGGGAGGTAAAGCTGCGCCGCCCGGCGCCCCAATCAGGCCTCCGATCCAATAGCTCGGGACGGGCCATTGTGATCACGTAGATCGGACGGTCTCGAGACCACTCCATGACGTGATCGATGAAATCCAGCAGGCCACCGTCGGCCCACTGAAGGTCCTCGAAGACGAGGACCACCACCCCCCGCTCGGCGATCCGCTCAAACAGAACGCGCCACGCCGCGAAAAGCGACTCGCGATCCGGGCGCTCAACATCGGGGCTCCCCAAGCCGAGGAGCTGAAGCAGGCGAGGCTCCAGCCAGTGCCGCTCCGCGTCATCGCTGATCCATTCATTGAGCATCGCCGCGACCTTAGAGCCGGCAGTCCCGGACTCGTCCGATTCCAGGATCTCCGCTCGGCTCCGAATCATCTCGGCAAGAGCCCAGAAGCTGATGCCTTCCCCGTAGGCCGGGGATCGACCCTGGTGCCAGTACACGACCTCGGTGAGGCCGTCCATGTACTTCTGGAACTCCCAGACCAGACGTGACTTTCCGATCCCCCCTTGACCCATGATCGAGACGAGCCGCGGCCTCCTCTCGGCCGCGGTCGCCGAATGAAAGTCCTTGAGCATCCGCAATTCGGGCGCCCGGCCCACGAACGGGACCTCGAGTTGCTCGCTCCTCCCTGCGCCGCCTCGCCGAGCAATCACCCGGAGGGCGCGATACGCCGGGACCGGCGATACCTTCCCTTTCAGAACCTGTTCTCCCGCGACCTCGAACGCGATCGCGCCGTTGGCTGCATGGAAGGTCGTCTCCCCGACGAGGACGGTGCCAGGGACGGCCACGCTCTGCAGGCGTGAGGCCGTGTTGACGAGGTCCCCGGCCACCATGCCTTGATTGGTCGCTCCGAGCGTAACGGCGGCCTCCCCGGTCAGCACGCCTGCTCGCAGCGTCAACTCAGCGTCGATTTCCTGCCCGAGCCGTCGGATCGCCTCCACCAAATCGAGCGCGCTGCGGACCGCCCGCTCCGCATCGTCCTCATGCGCGGTCGGGGCGCCCCAGACGGCCATCACCGCGTCCCCGATGTACTTCTCGATAATAGCGGCCGATGATGTCCGAGGCGATGCCGAAATAACGGCTTAGGATGTCTCGGACGGCCTCCGGGTCACGCGCCTCCGAGAGGCTCGTGAAGCCGACCAGATCGGCGAACAGCACTGAGACCAGGCGACGTTCGGCGACGGCAGCGACGGTTTTGTCAAAGGCCTCGTGCTCGGCACGCTCAGGCGGAATCGCCCCTGCCGAAAGACCGGCGCCGCAGTCACCGCAGAACCGAGCGTCGGGGCGATTCGATGCCGCGCAGAGTGGACAGGAGACCGTCAGCAATGCGCCGCACTCGGCGCAGAACTTGCGGCCCGGCTCGCTGGCGGCGCCGCAGGTGGCACAGATCAGAGGCACGCCCACATACTCCCAGCAGGTCCGATTAGGCGATCCCGTGTGGAGTTCCGTTCCCCATCCGGCTGCCACGGCGTGTCGGCCCCGAGCGTGACGGTACTCCTGTACGCGGCCGCCTGAGGCCGAAGACGATCATAGTTGGAAGTTCGCCCGGGCCTGGATGCTCGGCGAGATCATGATCTCGCTCGTCGGCGCGCGATCCCGTCTCCAGCGACTCGTCTCGCACCCGGTCGACTGGTGGGCTGGTCACCGCGACCTGCGTCCCAAGGACTGCGGCCGGATATTGCTCCTGTTCGGATTGTCGCGAGTCGCAGCGAGGTCCGGGCCGCTTTGAGGCCGCTGGCCGACCGGTCGCGGCGGCCGAGTCCGAACCGGGCTCGGCTCGGGCTCGGGCTCGGGCTCGAGGGTCGCTTGCCTCGCCCCGCCTCAGACCAGGCC
>JACDAH010000133.1 GCA_013695505.1 Chloroflexota bacterium
TGGGGATCCTGGTTCGAGTTCGCCGTGCCGCAGGCAGCCGTCGCGGTCGATTCTCGGATCGAGCTCTTTCCCGCTTCGGTCTGGGCGGACTTCGAACGGGTTCGTGGCGGCGGTGAAGGCTGGCAGGGCACGCTCGCGAGAGCTGCGGCCGGCCTCGCGCCGCCTGCTGAACCTGATGCTCCTCGTCATCGCGGTCGGGGTGCCGCTGCTCTGGGCGCGCGCCAATTTCATCGTCTACGACTTGCCCGGGAACCTCATGGAGCCGTTCACCGACGCCACGACCTACCTGGCCGCGGGCGAGCGGCTCAACGTCGGCCACGAGCTCTACCGCCTCGAACCCGGCGATCGGCCCGTCCTGACCCTGCCCGGCTTCTTCACCGCGCCTCTGCTGTCGCCGCCGCCGATCGCGGTCGCCTGGCGGCCGCTCTCCGCCCTCGGGACCTGGGGCTGGGCGGCGTGGGTCGTGGCCGCCTGGATCGCGCTGCTCGGCACGATCGTGTACCTCGTGCTCCGGGTCGGCCCGCCGGCCGTGCTGCTCGTGTTCGTCCTGTCGCACCCGATCGGCGAGCAGCTCGCCGTCGCCAACTTCAATGCCTTCGTGCCCGCGCTCTACGTGCTGCTCTGGACGCTCCGCAATCGGCCGGCTGCAGGCGCCATCGTGGCGACCGTGGCCGCGATCAAGCTCGCCCCGATCGGGTTCGGGGGGTGGCTGCTCGGGCGCCGCAACTGGCGGGCGATCGCGGTCCTCGCGGCCGGGCTCGCCGTCCTGTTCGTCGTGGGCGGGCTGGGTGCAGGGTTCGGGTCCTATCTCGAGTACCTCGGGACGTTGCCCGGCAACCGGCCGACCGCGCTGAGCCTGTCGGGGATGGTCGGCTGGGCGCCCGGGAGCTACGTCCTGCTCGTCGCCGGCAGCCTGGCCTCGATGGCGATCGCCCGGCGCAAACCGCGCCTTGCCTTCGGACTGGCTGTGACCGCGGTCGTGCTCGGGACGCCCGCCCTGTACGCCTCGGGGCTCGTCGGCCTGCTCGCGCTCGCCGCCCCGTTCGCGGGACGGATGCGCCCGGCCGAGACTCCGTTCATCGAGATGGACGGCGGCCGGACCCCCGCGCCGTCCGATCGCGCCGCGCCCATCGGAACGGCCTGATGGGGACGCTCACGCACCAGCTGGCGCAGGTCCGCCTCCTGCTCGAGGCCGTCGAGGTCCAGCTCCATGCGATCGCCCGATCAAGCGTCGGGCTGCGGCTCCTCGATCGGATCGGCTGGACCCGGATGCTGCGACTGGCGATGGTCGGCTGGTGGTCGGTCATCGTCGTCGCCTCGGGCACCGTCTTCCGCCCGGACCTGATCCATCCGACCGACCTCGGCAGTGACACCTCGAATTACATCGCAGCCGCTGAGCGCGTCGCCGCCGGGCATGACGTTTACAGCCTGCAGCCGGGCGATCGGCCGGTGCCCCTCGACAATCCGCCCGACTGGACCGTCCCGCTGCTCTCGCCACCGACGATGGCGGTGGGCTCGAACTGGACCGTGGCCATTCCCGACGGCTGGCGGCTGTATCCGATGTGGGCCATCGGACTCGGGGGGACCGCCGCCGCCGGGTTCCTGGTCGCGGCGTTCGCGCCGCCGCTGCTGCTGCTCGTCGCCACCCAGTTCTGGTGGGGCCTCGGAATCACGGCCTGGTCCGGCAACGTGAACGCCCTGATCGTGCCTGCGATGGTCGTCGTCTGGTGGGGCATGCGGTCGAGACGCGTCTGGGCCGAGCGTCTTGCCGGAATCCTGACGGCCCTGGCGGCCGGCCTGAAGATCGGCCCGCTCGTGGTCGCGGTCTGGCTCCTCGCCCAACGCCGACGCCAGGCGGCGATCGCGATGATCGCGACGGGTCTCGGGCTCGGCGTCGCGACGCTGATCCTGGTGGGACCTGGATCAGCCTTCCGCTGGCTGGACATCGCGCGCGCCACAGCCGCGGTCTCGAGTGATCTCAGCCTGCCCCGCATCCTCGAACGCGCCGGCGTCCCCGGGTCCCTGGCCGCGCTCGCGATCCCGGTCGAC
>JACDAH010000141.1 GCA_013695505.1 Chloroflexota bacterium
GTCGTCTTCTTCTTCGCAGCCATTTCGCTCCTTAGTCGTTATCCGCCGATTGGGGCCCGGGGGTTGGCTCCCCAGAAGACCAGCGTCCCCATCATCCCGATGATGTGGACGAGCACGATGTTGAGCACCATCGACTTCGCGGTCGCGGTTCCCACCCCGACCGGGCCGCCGGAGGCGGTGTAGCCGTAATAGCAGCCGACGAGCACGATCGCGGTCGCCATGAACATGCCCTTGATCACGCTGAATATGAGGTCGGGAGGGTTTTGGAACATCCAGAAGATCAGGAAGTAGCCGCCGGATGAGACGTCGCCGATCTGCTGGACGACGGCAAGCCAGCTGGCGAAGTAGCCGACGCCGACCGCGGCGAGGTACATGAACGGCAGCACCATCCAGGCGGCGAGCAGGCGCGTCGCCGCCAGGTATGCGACGGGCTCGACGCCCATCACCTCGAGCGCGTCGATCTCGTCGGAGATCCGCATCGCGCCGAGCTCGGCGACGATGCCGGTGCCGATCTTGGCGGCCATCATGTAGCCGAAGGCGTAGGGGATGACCTCGCGCAGGTCACACCAGGCGGCGAACACGCCGGCGTAGGCGGGGGCTCCGATCGAGCGCTGGAAGTACGCGCCCTCGATCCCGCATTGCAGGCCGAGGATGAAGACGAGGCCCCAGATCACGATCGTCGATCCGAGGATCAGGATGCCGGCCTGGCGCAAGGCCTCGCCGAAGAAGCGGAAGACACGGCCGGAATAGACGAGCCCCATGACCCGGGCGCAGAACCCAAAGATCTCCCCCATCGAGCTGAGCCACCCGCGCGGGACTGCCAGCCAGCTACCGCCCATCTGGAGGCCTCATCGAATCGTCTGCAACTCGGGATGGGTGGCGAGCAGGGTCTGCGTGAAGACGTAGTTGAAGGCGAAGACGCCCATCAGGGCGATCACGACCGCCTCGTTGACGGCTCGGCCGACGCCGGCCGCGCCTCCGGACGCAGTCATCCCCTTGTAGCAGCAGACCACGGCGATGATCGCGCCGAACAGGGTGCACTTCAGAATCGAGCCCCAGAGGTCCGTCACCGAGGCGTTGGTGAAGAGGGTGGCGAAGAAACCTCCGAGCGGCTCGTTGTAGAGGAGCTCGGCACCGATGCCGCCCATGATCCCGAAGATCAGCGCGTAGATGTCGAGCAGCCCCGTGATCAGCATCAGGGCGAGGAAGCGGGGCACCACGAGGTTCTTGATCGGATCGACGCCGAGAACCTGCAGGGCATCGAGCTCCTCGCGGATCTTGCGGGCCCCGAGATCGGCGGTGATCGCGGTCCCGGCGACGCCGGCGACGACCACGGCCGTGACGAACGGGGCGAACTCGCGGACCGAGGCGAGGACGAAGAAACCGCCGAGGCGGTCCAGCGCTCCGAAGAGGGAGAGGAAGTTGGCGGCCTGCAGTCCGGGGGCGCCGAAGCCGAAGGCGAGGGTCGAGATCAGCATCGGGAACCAGCAGAGCTGGAGGGCGAAGAGGAACTGCCCGATGAACTCGCCGCCGTAGGGATACGGGGGACGGATCGCCGACGACACCGTCTTCGCGGTGAGGATGACCATGTCACCGACCTGCTCAAACAGTGACTTGGCCGGGAGAAACGCTCTATCGGCTACTGATTTGACCAATCTCTCTTCCGCGCGGAAGGTTATTAGATCGGCGGGCGTACCGCTAGGGGGAACATCGCAGGTATTGGCCGGGGCCGCCGATGGTATGTTCCGCGCGCCCTTGGGGAGGAGCGAAAACAACCGTCGCTACGCTCGAGTCGCCGGCCTGAAGCCCGCGGCGGTGGCCGTGCTTTGCATCAGCGCGGTTGCCTTCACCGCCTGCGGAGCCGGCGAGCGCCAGGACGCGAACGAGCCCGAAGGCGAGTTCCCGGTCCAGATCACCAAGGCCGAGTTCCCGGCCCGCCAGGCTCTGGCAGGCACCTCCAACCTCGTTCTCGCCGTCAAGAACATCGGCGACAAGGAGATCCCCGACCTGGCGATCACGATCTCCACGGACCCGGAGGCCGACGAATCCTTCTCCATCCGCAGCAACCAGCCCGGCCTTGCGATTCCCTCCCGCTCGGTCTGGGTGCTGGAGGATGGCTACCCCAAGCTCGCCGGCGAGACCGCTCCGGCCGGTGCCGATGCAGCGCAGACCAAGACCTTCAGCTTCGGCGCCCTCGCCGCCGGTGAGACCCGCGAGATCGTCTGGCGCCTGACGCCGACGATCCCCGGTAGCTACACGATCGACTACCGCGTCGCCGCCGGTCTCAACGGGAAGGCCAAGGCGCAGACGGTCGACGGCGGCGCCCCGGAGGGCCAGTTCGTGGTCAAGATCACCGACGTGCCCCCGCAGACGCGGGTCGACGATTCCGGGAAGGTCGTGCCGATCAAGCCCGGCGACATCATCGGCCAGGCCGGGTCCTCAGAGCAGCGCGGTGAGGTCGGAGCCGGCACCGGCACCGGCACGGGAGCCGGCACAACGGGGACCGGCACGAGCACCGGCTCCGGCGGGACCGCCACACCGTCCAAGTAATCTCGGGGCCATGCGACTCCGAGT
>JACDAH010000164.1 GCA_013695505.1 Chloroflexota bacterium
GTCAGAGCTACGACGGCGCATCACGGTTCGCCGCGGATGACCTGGACGTCCTGGCTGTGGTCGGCCAGCACCTCGGCGCCGCCCTGAGCCGGGCTCGGATCATCGAGGAGACCCGCCAGCGGAACGCCGAGCTGGGATTGATCAACGAGATCGGCCAGGCGCTTGCCGAGCAGCTCGAGTTCGGCGCGATCATCGACCTTGTCGGCGAACGCATCCGCGTGATCTTCGGGGCCCGATCCATGTTCATCGCTCTGCACGACCCGGCGACGAACCTGATCTCCTGGCCGTACGACATCGATGAAGGTGAGCCGTTCCATCGAGATCCCGGTCCGCTCGGTCCGGGCCTGACATCGCGGGTCATCACGAGCGAGCGGCCGATACGCATCGGAACACTCGATGAGCAGCTCGCGGCGGGAGGCATCCAGATCGGAGGCACCCCCATGCTTTCCTGGCTCGGCGTGCCGATCATCGGGGCCAACCGCGTGATCGGCGTCATCGGCCTCGAGAGCGTCCGACAACATGCCTTCAGCGAGGCCGACGAGCGCCTGCTGAGCACCCTCGCGACGAGCATGGGCGTCGCCCTCGAGAACGCCCGATTGTTCGGCGAGACGAAGCGACTGCTGGCTGAGACCGACCAGCGGGCGGCCGAGCTTGCCCTGATCAACGACGTCCAGCGCGGGCTCGCCGAGCAACTGGACATGCAGACGATGTACGACCTGGTCGGGGACAGGATCCAGGCAATCTTCGATGCCCAGGTTGTCGACATCGGGATCCTCGACGCCGAGGCCGGCCTGATCCGATTCCCCTACACGATCGAGCGCGGCGTGCGTTTTCCCGACGAGCCCATACCCGTCTCCGGCTTCCGCAAGCAAGTGCTCGACAGCGGGCAGCCGCTGCGGGTCAACGAGGATCTCGTCAACCGGGCCAACCAGGTCGGCATGGGGGCACCCATCCAGGGCGAGATCCCGAAGTCCATGCTGCTCGCCCCACTCGGCATGGGGTCGGGGGCCAAAGGCGTCATCAGCCTCCAGAACCTTGACCGCGAAGGAGCGTTCTCCGACTCCGACACGGAGCTTCTGACGACGCTGGCTTCGAGCCTTGGCGTCGCCCTCGAGAACGCTCGGCTATTCGACGAGACGAAGCGCCTTCTCGCCGAGACCAAGGAGCGGGCAGCCGAGCTGGCCCTGATCAACGACGTCCAGCGAGGCCTCGCGGAGCGGCTCGACGTCCAGGCGATGTACGACCTCGTCGGCGACAAGATCCAGCAGATCTTCGACGCTCAGGCCGTCGACATCGCAATCTACGACCGACCGGCAGGCGTGACCCGCTTCCCGTACACGATCGAGCGCGGCGTGCGCCTTCCCGATGAGCCGCTGCCATTCAACGACTTCGCTCGGCGGCTGATGACCAGCCGAGATCCGTTGGTGCTCAACGAGGGCGTCGAGGCCTGGTGGGCCGAACACGACCTGCCGGTCGTCATCCAGGGTGAGGCGTCCAAGTCCCTCGTCATGGCGCCGCTGATCATGGGCGATGAAGTCCGTGGCCGGATCTCGCTTCAGAACGTCGACGAGGAGAACGCGTTCTCGGAGTCGGATGTCCGGCTGCTCACGACGTTGGCCTCCAGCCTCAGCGTTGCCCTCGAGAACGTCCGCCTGATCGACGAGACCCGCCAGCGCCTCGCCGAGCTGGCGACGGTAAACGAGGTGGGTCAGGCCCTGGCCAGCCAGCTCGATCTGGACAACCTGATCCAGCTCGTGGGCGAGCAGATGCGAACCACATTCGAGGCCGACATCGTCTATGTCGCCCTCCACGACGTTGAAGGTGGGCGGATCGAGTTCCCGTACTTCAACGAGTTTGGAGCGGCAACCGGGCAGGAACCGATTGCCTTCGGCGAGGGCCTGACGTCACGGATCGTCCAGGGCCGCGAAACGCTCCTTCTCAACCGCGCCGCCGACTGGGACGCGCTCGGGACACGCGGCGTGGGGACCACGTCGAAGTCCTATCTGGGGGTGCCGATCCTGGTCGGGGATGTGGCGATCGGGGCGATCAGCGTCCAGAGCACCCGGCATGAGGGCCGCTTCAGCGAGTCGGATTCGCGGCTCCTCTCGACGATCGCAGCCAACGTCGGCGTCGCGATCCAGAACGCCCGCCTCTATCGCGAGGCACACCGCCGCGGCGACGAGATGTCCGCCCTTGCCGATGTCGGTCAGGAGATCTCGGCGACGCTCGACGTCGAGGCGGTCCTCCGCCAGATTGGCCAGCGCGTCCAGTCGCTCCTGGCGGCCGACTCGAGCGCACTCTTCCTCGCCGATCCGGATGGCCGGACATACCGGGCCATCCTTGCCCTCGGCGAGATCGCCGACCAGATCATGGCCGACTCGATCACCGAGGGTGAGGGAATCATCGGCGACGTCGTCCGGCGCCGGACCCCGGAGTTCATCAACGACGTCGGGCTGGACACTCGGACGATCACGATCCCAGGCACCGAGACGGTCGCCGTCGAGCGCCTCATGGTCGCGCCACTGATCGCGCGCGACCGCGTGACCGGCGTCATGGCCGTCTGGCGCGACGGTGGCGAGCCGTTTGCCCAGGCCGATCTCGACTTCCTGGTGGGGCTGGCCCGGCAGGCATCGATCGCCATCGAGAATGCCCGCCTCTTCGCCGAGGCCCGCGATGCCCGGGCCGCGGCCGAGGACGCCAACCAGGCGAAGAGCGCATTCCTCGCCGCGATGAGCCACGAGATCCGGACCCCGATGAACGCCGTCATCGGGATGAGCGGTCTGCTCCTCGAGACGCCCTTGGACGACGAGCAGCGCGACTTTGCCGAGACGATCCGGACGTCCGGGGACGCCCTGCTGACGATCATCAACGACATCCTCGACTTCTCCAAGATCGAAGCCGGTCGGGTCGATCTCGCGGCCGAACCGTTCTCGCCGCGGACATCGATCGAGAGCGCCCTCGACGTCATCGCCCCGACCGCGGCCCGCAAGCGGGTCGAACTCGTCTACGCGATGGGCGAAGGGCTGCCCGAGGCGATCGTCGGGGACGCCGGGCGGCTCCGTCAGATCGTCCTGAACCTGCTCTCGAACGCGGTCAAGTTCACCGACGAGGGCGAGGTCGTCCTGTCGCTCGACGCGACGCCGTCGGCCGCGCCCGACGACCCATGGACGATCGCGGTCGAGGTTCGCGACACTGGGATCGGCATCCCGCCCGACGCGATGGATCGCCTGTTCCAGTCCTTCAGCCAGGTCGACGCGTCGATCTCGCGGCGCTACGGCGGGACGGGCCTGGGACTCGCGATCAGCCGGCGCCTGGCCGAGTCGATGGGCGGCGAGCTGACGGCAACGAGCAGTGGGATCGCCGGCGAGGGCAGCGTGTTCCGGCTGCGGATCCCGGCCCGGGCGACGACCCTGCCGGACACCGTGCCGGCGCCGGTCCTGCGGAGCCTGCGCGGCTGCCGCGTCCTCGTCGTCGACGACAACGCCACGAATCGCCGGATCCTGACCAGCCTGCTCAAGCGTTGGGAGGTCGAGAGCTCCGCGACGGCGTCGCCGCTCGAGGCGATCCGCTGGGTCCGCGAGGGGCAGTCGTTCGACGTGGCCGTCCTCGATCTCCTCATGCCTGAGCGCGACGGCATCGAGCTGGCGACGGACCTGCGTAACCTCCAGCCCGAGTCACCGATCCCGGTCGTCATCCTGTCGTCGATCGGCCAGCACGCCGGGACCGCTCCGAATGTCCGGGCGATGCTCGTCAAGCCGGTCAAGCCCTCGGCTCTGCACGATGCTCTGGCGACCGCGATCGCCAGCGACGATGCTGACAGCCGGACCGATCGGCAGGCGGCCACTCCGTCGGCTCCGACGCAGACGGACGACCTCCGGATCCTCCTCGCCGAGGACAATGCCGTGAACCAGAAGCTCGCCCTTCGCCTCCTCGAGCGGATGGGCCACACAGGTGCCGTCGTCGTCGGCGACGGCTGAGCCGCCATCGACGCGCTCGAGACGGGCGTGTTCGACGTGATCCTCATGGATGTCCAGATGCCCCGGATGGACGGGCTCGAGGCGACCCGTCGGATCCGCCAGCGCTGGCCGGAGCGATCGATCCGGATCGTCGGCCTGACGGCCAACGCAATGGCCGGTGATCGGGAGGCGTGCCTGGCGGCCGGCATGGACGATTACGTCTCGAAGCCGATCCGCCCCGACGAGCTGGCGCGCGCGGTCGCCGCCGCCCGACGCGGACCCACGGGACCCACGGGGTCGGAGGCCGTCGCGGCCTCCGAGGCCGTCTCGGGGTCCGCCGTCGCCGGATCGGAGACTGTCGCGGGGTCCGGAGGGACCACGGCATGAAGGAGCACGACATCGGCGAGCTCGAGCGGATCGACGCCGGAGCGCTCGCGGGCCGCGTCCTGGTGGTCGACGACACGCCCTTCAATCGCCAGCTCCTGACCCGGCTCCTCGTGAAGATCGGACACCAGCCGCTCGAAGCCGCCGACGGCCGGGCGGCCCTCGCCCTGCTCCGCGATCCGGCGACCGGGCCGGTCGACGTGATCCTCCTCGACATCGTGATGCCCGAGATGGACGGCTACGAGACGCTCGCCGCCCTCAAAGCGGACGAGGCGCTGCGGGACATCCCGGTGATCGTGATCTCGGGCGTGGACGAGCTCGACAGCGTCGTCCGGTGCATCGCCATGGGCGCCGCGGACTACCTCCCCAAAACGGTCGACCCGGCGATCCTCCGGGCGCGGATCGCGGCCTCGCTCGGGCAGAAGCGATTGCGCGACCAGGAGCGGGCGCTGCTCGAGACGATCGATCGGCAGCGAGCGCAGCTGGCCCGCTTCCTGTCGCCACAGGTCGCGGCCCTCGTCTCGAGCCCGGACGGCGAGGCGATGCTGGCCGGTCACCGCCGCGAGATCACGGCGATGTTCTGCGATCTCCGGAACTTCACGACGTTCTCGGAGACCGCGGAGCCCGAGGAGGTCCTCGGCTTCCTGCGGCTCTACCACGCGACGCTCGGGGCACTGGTCGTGGCCCACGAGGGCACCCTCGAGCATTTCGCGGGCGACGGGATCATGGTCTTCTTCAACGACCCGGTCCTCCAGGAGGATCACGCCCATCGGTCGGTCCAGCTGGCCCTCGACATCCGCGAGAAGTTCAAGGGCATTTCGGCCGAATGGCGCCGACGCGGGCACGTCCTCGAGGTCGGGATCGGGATCGCCACCGGCTACGCGACGATGGGCCGGATCGGGTTCGAGGGCCGCTACGACTACGGCGGCGTCGGCAACGCGATCATCATGGCCTCGCGGCTCAGCGGCGAGGCGGTCGCCGGGCAGATCCTGCTCGCCGCGCGGACCTATGCCGCGATCGACGAGGCCCTCGCCGAGCCCGTCGGCGAGCGCCGGCTCAAGGGCTTCAGCCGCCCGATTCCGGTCTACGCCGCCCGATCGAAGGGCCCGGACGCATCGGCCCGCGCGGCGGCGTCGGGGCCCATCACGTGACCGACCCCATCGACGCCGCCGTTTTCGCCGCCCTCGTCGAGATGACCGGCGGCGAGATCGACTTCGTCGACGAGCTGGTCGACACGTACCTCGAGGACGGCCGGAACCAGCTGGATGCGATGCGCGCGGCCGTCGCGGCCGAAGACGACCGGTCGCTCGGCCGGGCGGCCCACTCCCTCAAGAGCGGCTCGCTGAACGTCGGGGCGATGGGCCTCGGCGAACTCTGCCGGGCGCTCGAGGAGGCTGCGCGGAGCGGGTCCGTGCCCGATGCCTCCGAGCGGGTCGCGGCGATCGACGCCGGCTTCGACGGCGCCCGGCGCGAGCTCCTCGCGGAGCGCGAGCACCGAGCGCCGCGCTGATCCGTCACGGTGCGACGCGCCGCCAATCCGGGGACCTTGCTCATCGGCAGGCTGGGGTCGTCGCCAGGCGATCGCCGGGGTGTCGCGATGCCACGACGGAGTGCGTCGGCACCTGACAGGCGCGAGTACCATTTCGCGACCGCCAATCCACGACCCAGAGGAGGCCCTGCGACCGTGCGTCTCGAGGACAAGGTCACGATCATCACCGGCGCCGGCGGCGGCATGGGCCGGACCGCCGCCCGGATGTTCGCCGCGGAAGGCGCCCGCGTGGTGTGCGTCGACGTCACCGAGGAAATGGCGGATTCGGCAGCCGCCGACGTGATCGGCGCCGGTGGCCAGGCGACAGCGGTCGCGGCGGACGTCTCGCGGGACGATCAGGCGAAGCGCATGGTCGAGCACGCGGTTGCGACCTACGGCCGGATCGACGTGCTCTACAACAATGCGGGGATCATGCCCGCCGCCGATCACTCGGTCACCGACACCGATGTCGAGACCTGGGACAAGGTCATGGCGGTCAACGTCCGCGGCGTCTATCTCGGCTGCAAGTACGCGATCCCGAAGATGCTGGAGCAGGAGTCGGGCTCGATCATCAACATCGCCTCATTCGTCGCGATCCTCGGCTGCTCCGTCCCGCAGGATGCGTACACCGCCTCCAAGGGCGCGGTGCTCGCCCTGACGAAGAGCCTTGCCGTCCAGTTCGCGCCGCGCGGCGTCCGGACGAACTCGATCTCGCCGGGCCCCATCGAGACGCCCATGCTCATGGACTGGCTGGTCAAGGACGAGGAGGCGAAGCAGCTCCGGCTCGCACGCAACCCGACCGGCCGCTTCGGTAAGCCGGAGGAGATCGTCCTCGCCGCGATCTACCTCGCCTCGGACGAGAGCCGCTGGACGAACGGGGCGAACCTCGTCATCGACGGTGGCATCACCGTCAACTACTTCTGAATGGCGACGGCGGACCGGCCGGCGCCTGAGGGGATCGCCGTCGGCGTCGACGTCGGCGGCAGCGGGATCAAGGTGTCGGTCGTCGATGTCGTGCACGGGACGCTGATCGGACCGCGCCTGCGAATCGCCACGCCGCAGCCATCGACGCCCGACGTCGTCGTCCCGGTCATCGTCCGAACGGTCCGGCGGGCGCTGAAGGAGGCCGGCATCGACCGGTCCGACGTGGCAGTGGGCGTCGGCATGCCGGCGGTCGTCATCGACGGCGTGACGCGGTCGGCCGCGAACATCGACCCGATGTGGCTCGACTACGACCTCGGCAGCCACCTCCGCCAGGCCATGAAGCGTCCCGTCTACGTGCTCAACGACGCCGACGCGGCCGGGCTCGCGGAGATGCGGTTCGGGGCCGGTGTGGGCGAACGCGGGGTCGTGTTCGTCCTGACCCTCGGCACCGGGCTGGGATCGGGCATGTTCAATGACGGCGTCCTCGTCCCCAACTCGGAGCTCGGCCACATGGAGATCCGCGGTCGGGACGCGGAGCGCCGATCGGCGGCCGTCGCCCGGACTCGCCGAGGCCTGTCGTGGAAGGCGTGGGCCAGCGATCTCGACGAGCACCTCCACGCGATCGACAAGCTCTTCTCGCCGAATCTGATCATCCTCGGCGGCGGGGTCAGCAAGAACGCCGACAAGTTCATCCCGCGGCTGACGATTCGGCCGCGCGTCGTGCCGGCCACGCTGCGCAACGACGCCGGGATCGTGGGCGCCGCGATGGCGGCCGCCGAACGGTACGTCGACGGCGACCCGACCCTGAAGCGCTGACCCCCGGGGCGGACCCTGAGGCACGGCTTCGACGAAGCGCGGCCGATGGCTCCCGGCGCGCGTCCCGCTACCGCGTCCCCGGCGCGCGTCCCGGCGCGCGTCCCGCTACCGCAACCTCGCCGCCTCAGGCCCGTTCACGGAGCTCCTTCAGCCGCTCCGTCGAGCCCGACACCACGAGCGATTCGCCGGCCGCCAGCACCCGGTCCTGGGGCGGGTTCGGCTCGTAGTCGGTCCCGCCGTGGACGATCGCGAGGGTGAAGATCCCATCGTCCCGAAGTTCGGCCACGGTCTTTCCATCCAGCGCCCCCCCGGCAGCGATCTCGAGCTCCTCCATCGAGAAGCGCAGGTCCCCGTGCGACAGGGCGGCGTCGATGAAGTCGGCCACGCGGGGCCGGATCGCCAGCTCGGCCATCCGCTGGCCGGCCATCGTATACGGCGAGACGACTCGGTCGGCGCCGGCCTGGGCCAGCTTCGCTGTGGCTCCCTCGGCGTTCGCCCGGCCGACGATGAACAGACTGGCGTTGAGCGCCCGAGCCGAGAGCGTGACGTAGACGTTGTTGGCGTCCGAGTCGATCGCGGTCACGAGCCCGCGAGCACGCTCGATCCCTGCCAGTCGGAGCGTGTCATCCGATGTCGCGTCGCCCTGGACGACGAGGTGGCCGTCATGACCGGCTCGATCCAGCGACTCCGCCAGGATGTCGATGACCACGAGCTGCTCACCGGCGTGGACGAGCTCTCGGGCCACCGTCGACCCGACCCGCCCATAGCCGCACAGGATGTAGTGACCCTCCAATTCCTCGACAGCCTCTGCCACGCGTCTGGCCTCCCGACGTCCGCCCGTCGCTTCGGCGATGACCGCCTCGGCCACGATGCCGATGCTGCCGTAGATGATGCCAACTCCGCCGACTGCGAGAAGCATCGTCCAGATCCGCTCCGGCATGCCGACGAGCTCGCGCACCTCCCGGAACCCCACGGTGGTCATCGTGATCACAGTCATGTACGTCGCGTCCCCGAGATCCCAGCCGAAGAGCACGATGTAGCCGATGGTCCCGATGAGCATCGCGCCCAGGACGACAGCGATCCATAGGCGGACGTGGCGACCTTGGACGACCTCGAGCGTGTTGCGGAAGGAGCGGACCCACGGCCGGGGCCGGACCGGTGCGAGGCCGCCGATGCTTTCGCGCGCCGGCTGCGGGTCGTCGACGGCCGCCACCGCCTCGTCGATCCGACTCGCACCCTCGGCCATGGCCGCAGTGTAGGCGGAGCGCGCGAGCTCGACCGGCAGCGCTGTTCAGAGTTGGCAGCTGTACTCGATCTGCAGCCGAATGCTCCGTGGCCCGTCGGGTCCGCCAAGCGGGACATAGTGCGGGTCGGTTGGCTCGAACTCGATGGGGCTCACGACCAGCTCGAGGTTCGGTTCGGTCGGGTCGTCGGAGATCCTGCCGATGTCACCGACATACTCGCCAGCGGGCTGACCATCGGGCCCAACGAGGCCGAGAACGACATGAGCGCCATCGGACAGGAGCTCATAGTGGCCTCCGCCCGCCGCGATCGAGCCGCGCAGCTCGCGAACCTGCAGGGTCGGGGCGTTCGAGCGGTCGATCGTGCACGTGATCGGACCCTCGACTGGCGCCCCGACGGCCGGCGTGAATGTGAGCCTGGCCCGACCCGGTCGGAGCTCCGGCTCATTGCCCGCCGCGTGCCTGTCGTCCAGCGGGCCCGGAACGGGCGGCGGCGGGCAGCTCCACGACACGACGCCGGACACATCTGTCACGTCGTCGCTGATCCGGACCTCGCTGCCTGGATTGATCGCGAGATGGCGCAGCCGGACGAGGCCGGTGCTGCCGTCGCGCGCCTGGCGAACGACGATCTGTGGTTCCACCGGCTGATAGGAGTCGCCGGAGGTCGTCCGATCCACCCAGAGGGCGACGTCAACGCGATCGGGATGTTCCGTGTTCGGGC
>JACDAH010000213.1 GCA_013695505.1 Chloroflexota bacterium
CGTCGATCGCCATGCCCACCTTCGCGTCGTCGACCAGGGCACGAATCGCCTTGGCGGCGCCGGCATGCGCGCGCAGCTCGTTGTCGGCGACCCGGATCGCGGTCGGCCAGTGGCGCAGCCCCGGCGCATGCACACCGTCGGCGTGGCCCATGAAGGCGAAGACGGCCGGCTCGTTGAACGTCATCCAATCCTTGACACGGTCGCCCAGGCTCGACGCGAGTAGCGCTGCGTAGTCGCTGAACCAGCCCACGACCTCCGGGTTCGCGAACCCACCGCGGTCCTGCAGGGCCTGCGGCAGGTCCCAGTGGAAGAGGTTGACGAGCGGCTCGATGCCCGCCTCCAACAGGGCGTCGACCAGGCGCCCGTAGAAGTCGAGGCCGAGTTGGTTGACGCCTCCGGTTCCAGTCGGCAGGACCCGTGGCCAGCTCACGCTGAAGCGATACGCCCGTGCGCCGAGATCGGCCATCAGCCCGACGTCCTGCGTGTAGCGGTGGTAGTGGTCGCAGGCCACGTCGCCCGTGCTGCCATCCGCGATCGCGCCCGAGCGGCGTGCGAAGGTGTCCCAGATGGACGGTCCCCGGCCGTCCTCGTCTGCCGCTCCCTCGATCTGAAAGGCGGAGGCGGCGAAGCCCCAGCTGAAGTCGGCCGGAAAGAGCCGGGCGAGCCGGGCTGGGTCCGTGTCGATCGTGGGCAGGGTACTCATCAGTGGATGGTATGCGGCGCCGCCCTTGTTCCCTCGCCGATCCCGACATGCGCCGACCCCAGGTCGATCAGCGGCCGGCGTCCGGTCCGGGCCCGATCCGCCGGGCGATCATCGGCCGGCCTCGCCGCGCTCGACGAACCGGCCGACGCCCCGATCGCAAACGGCGTGGCCGTCGCGGACGATCGCACGGCCGCGGACGTAGGTGCTCCGGACGGCGCCCTCGACGGTCATCCCCTCATAAGGCGTGAAGTCGCTCGTGTGGTGGAGGTCGGCGGCCCGGATCGTTCGTCGGGCGGCCGGGTCGAAGAGGACGAGATCGGCGTCCCGGCCGACCTCGATCGCGCCCTTCCGCGCCAGCCCGAACCGGTGGGCGGGTGTCGTCGCCAGCACGTCGACCATCCGCTCGAGGCTGATCCGGCCCTTCGCCACGCCTTCGCCGTACACGATCGAGAGCAGGGTCTCGATCCCGGGCGCGCCGTTGCTGATCCGGTCGAACGAGACGCCGCGCGCCGCCTCGCCCTTCTCGACCGCGACCCGGTCGGCAACGTGGTCGGTCGCGACGAGCGACAGGTCGCCGGCGGCCAGGCCCGCCCACATCGCTTCGACGTCGGCCGCCGGTCGGAGGGGAGGGGAGATGACACTCTTCGCACATTCGAGCGGATCGGGCTCCTCGTAGCGGGCGTCGGTGAGGGTCAGGTAATGGGGGCATGTCTCGGCGGTCGCTCGCACCCCGCTCGCCCGGGCCGCGGCGACGAAGCCGAGCGCAGCCGCGCAGGAGAGATGCACGACGTGGACGGGAGCCCCGGTCGCGCGTGCGAACGCCATCGCCCGATGCGTCGCGACCGCCTCCGCCTCGGTCGTCCGCGTGGCAGCGTGGTGACGTGGTGACGTATCACCATGCTGCAACGCTGAAGCGACGGCGGAGTCGATGAGGACGGGATCCTCGCAGTGGATCTCGAGCATGCCTCCGCGCGAGCCGAGGATGGCCATGGCGTCGTAGATGGCCCGATCGGCAAGTCGGAAGTCGAACACCATGAAGGCCTTTGCCGTCGGGACGCCCGCGTCGACCATCGCCGGCAACTCTGCGAGCGGATCGTCCATGCCGCCGAGGATCGCCGGGCTCAGCGCGAAGTCGACCGCGCTGTCGGACGAGGTAACCCGGCGGAACTCGTCGATCCCGGCGACGATCGAGCGATGGGCGGCAGGTGAGGACCCCGTTCCGGGGTTGTTGAACGCCAGGAAGGTCGTCGTCCCGCCGAACGCGGCGGCGAGCGAGTCCTGGTAGAACCGGTCGGGCTCCGCGTCGGACGCGACACGGGTATGAGTGTGGACGTCCACGCAGCCCGGGAGGACGAGGAGCCCGGATGCGTCGACCACTTCGCGGGCCCCGGCCGCGAGCGTGCCCAGGTCTGGCTCGACGGCCTCGATCGCGCCGTCACGGATGGCAATGTCGGCCCGCCGCGAGTCCCCCGCGGTCACGACCGTCCCGCCCAGGATCACCAGGTCCGGCCCGAGCCGCTCGATCGAGGTCGTCACAGAGCGGAGGATACCGAGCGGTGGAGTCAGCCGGTCGTTGCGGAGAGATCGAGTCGCCGGGTGCAGACAAGGAACCGCCGAGGGGGCCCGAGCGGCAGCTTCCCCTCCATCCTCGGCAGCGGCACCCACGAGTACTCGTTTCGGTGGATCCGCATCGGGCCACGAGGATCACCGCCAGAACGGTCCAGATCCTGCCAGACCGGCGTGATCTCGGCGCGGATGCGGCTCGCCTCACCCATCGCCACCCCCGCCCCCGCCATCGCCGCCATCGCCGCCGCCACCGTCGTGGCCCCGCCATCGTGGCCACCGACGAACCCACCGTGGTCACCCGCGTCGCCATGACCGTGGGCGTGGTCACCGTGGCCGTGACCACCATGGCCGTGACCACCGTGGGGATTGCCATCGGATCCGGATCCGTCCGCGCCGCCCACGAAGAAACCGCCATCACTCGAGCGGCCCCGCTCGTCGCGAGTGCTCTTCGCGATGACGATCACGATCACGAAGAGGACCACGGCCAGGAACACGATGAGGACGTTCATCTGTCGACCTCGCGGATCACGATTTCCTGGGCGCCGTCCCACAGGCAGCGCCGGCCGATCTCGCGGAGGCGGTCGGCCCAGCCCTCGTCGGGCACCAGGGACGCGAAGTGGTTCGCGGCGAGCGGCCCGACCTTCGACGCGGTCATGCACGCCCCATACGGGAAAAAGATCTCGCACTCGCTGATCCCGCCCGGGTACATCGCGAGCATCCCGGGCGACGGATGGGACGTGTGGTTCTCGTAATCGATGCCGGGCCGGAAGTCGCCGTACGGGATCCACGTCGACTCGCCCGACCAGCGGCAATGGATCAACCTCGAACGGATCGGCAGCATCCGCCGGATCGCCTCGATGGTCTGGGGCGCTGCTGCCTCCCAGCGGGCGCTAAAGTGGAGGTCGCCGACCTCGATCTGGAGCGTCGTCATGGACGGAGGATACGCGTGGCCGACGGCGCCGGACCGACCATCTCGACCCACGTGCTCGATACCGAGCTCGGGCTGCCCGCCGAGGGGATCCGGGTCGCGCTGTATCGCCTCGACGTCGGCCGGGCCCCGATCCGGATGACCCAGGCCCTGACCGACGCGGACGGCCGGATCCGCGACCTCCTCGAGCGGCCGCTCGCTGCGGGCGACTACCGGCTCGAGTTCGACATCGGCCGCGAGGACGATGCGTTCTTCCGGCGGATCGCGGTCGATCTCCGGATCGCCGATACGAACCGGAGCTACCACGTGCCCCTGCTGGTCGCGCCCTATTCGATGACGACGTACCGGGGGAGCTGAGTGGCGCCGGACGTGGCCGCGCTCGATGCACTCCCCGAGGACGCGTTCGTCGCGGCGGCGGCTCCCTGGTTCGAGGGAGCGCCGCGGTTCCTCGCCCGCCTCGCCGCCGCGCGCCCGTTCCGCGACAGCTCGACGCTCTTCGCCCGCGCCGCCGAGATCGCGGCGACCATGCCCGAGCCCGACCAGATCGAGCTCATCGACGCCCACCCCCGGCTCGGTGCCCCGCCTGCGACCGTGTCGGCCGCTTCCTTCCGCGAGCAGGGCTACGACCGCGAGACGACGGCAGCGATCGCGGATCTCGAGCGCCTGAACACCGAGTACGAAGCGCGCTTCGGGTTCCGGTTCTGCGTGTTCGTGAACGGGCGTTCAAGACCGGAGCTCGTGACGATACTCGAGGCCGCGCTGGGCGCCGACCGTGACCGGGAGATTCAGCGAGCGCTCGGCGACGTCGTCGCGATCGCCCAGGATCGCCATCGCAAGGCAGCTCAGCCCGCCGAGGTGGCAACGTGATCGAGGTCGGCCCGAACTCCTACGGCAAGTCGGCGATCCGCCTCGTCAAGGTCGTCCGCGGCGGGACGCCCCATCGCGTCCGGGACCTGACGCTCGGGATCGCACTCGAAGGCGACTTCGCGGCGTCCTACCGCGACGGCGACAACGCGGCGGTCATCGCGACCGACACGATGAAGAACACCGCGTATGCCCTGGCGGGGGAGCACCTGACGGGCTCGATCGAAGCCTTCGCCCTCGTGCTGGGGCGGCACTTCCTGGCCTCGGGTGCGGAGGTCGAGCGAGCCCGCGTCTCGATCGACGAGCACGCCTGGCGCTCGATCGGCGCGGCGTCGGACGCGTTCAGCCGCGACGGCTCCGAGACGCGGACGGCACGGGTCGTTGTCCGTCACGATGGCGTGGAGGTGCGGGCGGGGATCGACGGGCTGTCGGTGATGAAGACGGCCCGTTCCGCGTTCGCAGGGTTCCCGCGCGATCGGTATACGACGCTCAAGGAGACCGACGACCGGATCATGGCCACCCAGGTCAGCGCCTCGTGGCTGTACGGGCCGCTCGCCGATCCCGACCTCGACTTCGACGGCGCCTACACACGCGTTCGCGCGACCTTCCTCGAGGTCTTCGCCGATCACCATTCCGTGTCGGTCCAGGCCTCGATCTGGATCGTTGGCAAGGCCATCCTTGAACGGCATCCCGAGGTCGCAGAAGTCTCGATGTCGCTCCCGAACCTCCACCACTGGACGGTCGATCTCAGCCCGTTCGGGATCGAGAACGATCGCGAGGTCTACATCTCGACGACCGAGCCGCACGGGCTGATCGAGGCGACGATCCGCCGTTCCGGCGACTGAGCGCGCTCGTGACACCCTAGCTGTCACAGGCGGCCCGGACGATGCGCGGCATGGAAGCCCGCATCGTCCAGCTCCCGACCAACGAGATCAGGGTCGATCCGGACCGGATCGTCGTGGAGCGGCTGATCGTCCGTGACCCGGCCCTCGCGGCAATCGTCGCCGCTCGCG
>JACDAH010000221.1 GCA_013695505.1 Chloroflexota bacterium
ACCTGGTCCAGGGCGATCCCCAGAAGGCGTTCCAGCTACTGTCGGCAGCGTACAAGGGGCTGGACGCGGCCTCGGCCGCCAACGTCCCGGCATCCGCCCTCGATCCCCTCCGGGCGAAGACCATCGACGGGCTGGACCGCCTCTTCGGAGTCGTCCCGGTCGCCGCGGCGACGATCCTGTCCACCGCGAACGCCAAGGTCCCGCTCGACATCCAGGCGCTGATCGTCGGTCCGCAGGGCGTGCCGTACATCCTCGACAAGGCGACAGCGTCCGTGTACCGAATCGATCTCCGCACGAAGAAGGCGAAGGTCGTCTTCCGGTCCCGGACGCGCGCCGCAGGCTCGGTCGAGGGCGTGCCGCGGCAGATCACGACGGCCGCCCGCGACCTGGTCGTCGTCGACAGCAAGAACGCCGTGTGGCGGTGGCGGCCGAAGGACACGAGCGGCAACGGAACGACCACCAGGATCAAGGTCGCGGGCGCCGCGGGCTGGGGCAACGACATCGTCGCCATCGGCACGTTCCTGCGGAACGCCAGCGCCGGCCTGTACAACCTCTACGTCGTCGATCCGTCCGAGCAGAACATCCTGACCTATTACGCTGCCCAGGACGGGAGCGGCTTCCCGTCGAACCCGCAGTCGCGCCTGGCGGTCGCCCGCGACGTCTCGAAGGTCACCGACCTCCTCATCGACGGCGACATCTTCGTCACCGACAACGGTTCGATCGTCCGCTTCGTCGGCGGCAAGAGCGAGGGCTGGTCGATCCAGGCACCGGGCACGACCGGCTTCTCGCCCGACGGCGACATCCTGCTCCGGCCGCCGCCCCAGTACACGCTCATCGCCTCGGCGAGCGACAAGCGGACCGGCCTGATGTACGCCTGGGACAAGGTCAGCCGGCGGATCGTGGCACTCGACAAGGCCAAGGGGACGTTCGTCCAGCAGTTCCGGCTCGCCGGAGGCAGCCTCGCCTGGAAGGACGTGCGGGGGATGTATGTGGTCCCCGATGGTGCTCAGGGCGCACCGGCGACCCTCGTCTGGGCCACCAAGGACAGTGTGATGTCGGCAGCCCTCGAGGCCGTTCCCGACGCTCCGACCGGCAGCCCGCGTCCATCTGGCTCGGCGGGCTCGTCCGCGTCGCCGCCGGCGTCGGCCACGGCGTCGCGCGCGCCGTGATCCCGCTCCGCGACGCCAACCCGACCCGTCGTCGGCCCGTCGTGACGATCGCCCTGATCGCGATCTGTGTCGCCGTCTTCGCGTACGAGCTCGTCGTCCAGTCCTCGGCTGGGGACGCCGGGCTCGAGCGCCTCGTCCGCCAGTACGGCCTGATCCCGGGCGAGCTCACGGCGGCCCTCGGTGGCGGCGGCCAGGACGCCCTCGGCGGCCAGCTCCTTTCGGTGTTCAGCAGCATGTTCATGCACGGTGGCTGGATCCACCTGATCGGCAACATGCTCTACCTCTGGATCTTCGGCAACAACATCGAGGACCGCCTCGGCCGGCTTGGGTTCCTCGTGTTCTACCTGCTCGGCGGCATCGCCGCGGCCGTCAGCCAGGTGCTCGTCGGTCCAACCTCCGAGGTGCCGGTCATCGGCGCCTCGGGCGCGATCGCCGCGGTTCTCGGCGCCTACCTCGTCCTGTACCCGCGGGCCCGGGTCCTGTCGCTGGTGTTCCTCGGCTTCTTCTACCAGCTCCTCCATGTCCCGGCGGTGATCGTCCTCGGGCTGTGGTTCGTCCTCCAGCTGATCGACGGCGTCGCCTCGCTCGGCGTCACGAGCTCGAACGGCGGCGTCGCCCTCTTCGAGCACATCGGCGGGTTCATCGCCGGCGTCGTGGTCGGCGCCCTGATCCGGAGCGTCGGCAGCCCGGGCAGGCCGCAGGCGGCTCGCTCGATCGACCGGATCGGCGTGGGATAATCCGGGAATGGCCAGCGAGGAGCCGCACGCCCCCGACACACTCGTGGAGATGGTCGTCGAGAGTGTCCGGGTCCACATGCTGTCGAGCCGCCATGTCGTCATCCTCAAGGAATCGGAGCACGATCGGTACCTCCCGATCTGGATCGGACCGTGGGAGGCGAGCGCGATCGCGATGAAGCTCCAGGGCCTGTCGGCCGACCGCCCCCTGACGCACGACCTGTTCGCGACGACCCTCGAGAACCTTGGCGTCCGGGTGGATCGCGTCGTGATCTCGACCCTGGCCGAGGAGACGTACCACGCCCGGCTCCATCTCGAGCGCGACGGGACGCTGTTCGAGATCGACTCGCGACCGTCCGACGCCCTCGCCCTGGCCGTCCGGACCGGCGGCCGGATCTTCGCCAGCGAGGCCGTCCTCGAGCAGGCCGCGCTGGGAGGCGACGGGACCGCCGCCGACCAGGAGACCGGCGACATCGACATCGAGGGCTCGCCGCTCGAATCGACCGGCGAGAAGATCGTCGATCCGCGGCTCGACGTCTTCCGCGACTTCGTCAACTCGCTCGATGTCGATCCGGAGACCGGCGAAGGCCGAACCCGCCCGAGCCAAAGCTGAAGTCCTTGGCTGCGCCCTTCGGGACCGACCGCGGCGTCGGCGACTGCGGTGCCGAACGGCGCCCTGGGCTCGATCGCGCAGGCGCGACGAACGGCGTCGCGAGACCGTCGGATCGACCCCTCCGTCAGCCGATGAGTGGCTCGCCGCGCCGGAGGGCTCTGGCGCGGTTCACCCACATCTGGAGGCGCAGGCGCCAGAAGTCGCGCACGGCCCGGAGCACGACCGAAGGCCTGGCGCCGGTCGCCGCACCGGCTGTCCGAGGGTGATGCGGGACCCCGACCTCGGCCAGGGTTCGGCCGGCCGCCTGGAGCTTGATCAGCAGCTCGGCCGAGAAGAAGGCGCCACCGGACTCCACGGCGAGGCCCTCGAGGGCTTCGCGCCGGAAGAGCTTGCACGCACAATCCACGTCGCGGACCTTGAGCCCGAAGAAGATCCGGTTGGCGAGCCGGTAGGCCCGGGCGTAGAGCGTCCGGACCAGCGGGTCGGCGCGCTTGATCCGGAAGCCGACGACGACGTCCGGCGCGTCCAACGCCGCCAGCCGATCGATCAGGCGGCCGACATCCGCCACCCGGAACTGGCGGTCGCCGTCGGTGAAGGCGACGTGGTCGTGGCGGGCGGCCCGGAAGCCGGATCGGAGAGCCGCTCCGTAGCCCAGGTTGGTGGGGTGGTGGACGGCCCGGACGACGCCCGGGTTGGCCGCCGTCAGCTCGTCGGCGATCCGGCCGGTCGCGTCGCGCGAGCCGTCGTTGACGACGATGATCTCGAATGTCTCGGCGAGACGCGGCAGGGTCGCGAGCGCCTCCTCGACGAGGCCGGCCAGGTTCGCCTCCTCATTGTGGGCAGGGAAGAAGTAGGACAGTCGCGCGACACGCTCGGTCACTGCCGGGCCGCCGCGACGGGCAGGGCACGGAGCAGGTTGGGCGCATGAGGCAGGCCGACCGAGCTGACCTCGAATCGGCCGGCGAGCGCGGCCAGCTCGGTCGAACCGTTTCGGATCAGGTACACCGGGCGGGTGGCGGCGAAGCGTTCGATCACCTGGTTGAGGTCTCCGAGATTCTGGTCGAGGCGGTTGCGATCGTCGATGATCAGGATATCGGGCCGGCGGCCGTCGACGATCGTCGCGTACCAGAGCGGGGTTGAGTAGCTCCACCACGAGACGACCACGGCGTTCGGCTCGAGCGCGCCCAGGACCTCGTCGGTCCACACCTGTGCGGAGTGATCCTGAGAGCGGTCGACGAGGTCGGAGCGGTCAGGCAGGGCCAGGATGCTCGGGGCGATGAGCAGCAGCCCGGCCGCCGCGAGAAGGGCCGGCCGGAGCGTGCCGAAGACGCGAGCGCCCGCGTCCAAGGCGCCCGCCTCGAGGG
>JACDAH010000263.1 GCA_013695505.1 Chloroflexota bacterium
AGTCTGGCGAGCACCACTTCACCGGCGCTTATCCAGGCCTCGCGCGCGCGAGACGGTGCCGGGGCGCACCGCTTTGGATCCGGAGGCCCCGTCGCTCCCTCGACGGTCGGTGACCAGACGGAAACGCGACTGGCGCGCAGCGTTATCGTGGGCGCTCCAGAGTGCAGCGGTGCGGTCCGGAGGAGGAACGCACCCGGGCCAGCGACCGATCCGCCCGACCCCAGTGCCCGGTTCGTCGAGGAGGAGCCCCAGCCATGTCTCACGTCCGCATCCGCGCCTTGGTCCTGCTCAGCCTGGTCTCGCTGATCGCGGGGCTCGTGGCCGCCCCCGTGGCCGCCGCCCCTCCGCAGGGCAAGCCGTCGACCTCGAAGGCGATCCTCTATGCCTCGGACGGCATGCGGCCGGACCTCATGGAGCAGTACGCGGCCGCGGGTCAGATGCCGACCTACCAGAACCTGATGGCCAACGGTGTTCGTGGCGTGAACGGCATGGTCCAGGCGTTCCCGCCCAACACGGGCGTCGGCTGGTACACGATCGCGACCGGCACGTATCCGAGCGAGCACGGCTCCACGAACAACACGTTCTTCCGGACCGGCGACACCTTCAGCAACCGGTCGAGCTTCGCGGGGGCCGGCATCCTCCAGGCCGACACGATCGCCAATGCGGCGGAGCGCTCGGGCAAGAAGGTCGCCCAGATCGAATGGGTCGGTGGTCGCGCCGCGAACATCACCGGTCCCACCGTCGACTTCGCGAACTTCTTCTCGACTCGGGGCGTTCTCGCCTCGCCGATCAACGCGGGCGAGCAGGCGGGCGCCGCCGCCTTCAACATCAGCTACCAGGTGGCAGCCTTCGCCGCCGCGTCGGGCTGGACGAACGTCCCGACCGGTGACCCTGCGGCGCCCGCCCAGCAGTCGGTGCTGACGGTCGCGAGCACTTTCCTCGCCCAGAACCCCACGCGGACCTACGACGTGTACGTCTACGACTCGATCGTCGATGGCACTGCGGCGTACGACACGCTCATCCTGGTCCGGAGCGGCGCGTCGAAGGACGGCAGCCAGGCCGCAACGACCCTCGGAGTCGGCGACTTCAAGGAGATCAAGCTCCGCGGCGCCGACGGCCTCATCGGCGATCGCGTGGGCCAGACGGCCGGGTTCTATACGAAGCTGATCAGCCTCGCCCCGGACCTGTCGCAGTTCAAGCTGTACTTCACGTCGGTCGAGCGCGCCATCGCCAGCTGCGCGACCGCGGCCTGCAACGCGCTGCCGGCGGGCGGCGCGACCGAGAACCGCCTCGAGAAGTACATCGCGGACAACCTGCCGACGGCCGTCGCCGCCGACTTCGCGCCCCTCGAAGCCCGAATCATCGACGAAGCGACGTACGTCGAGCAGGGCCGCGACCTCGAGGCGGCCTACGGCGACGCGGTCCTCGACTACATCCTCGGGACGCTCCAGCCGAACACGGACCTCGCCATGGTCGGGTATCCCGTGACCGACGAGTTCAGCCACCAGTTCCTCGGGTTGACGGTACCGACCGACATGGACGGCCAGCCGAACCCGTACTACGACGACCTCAACGGTGACGGGACCAAGGACAACCTCCTCGCCACCCGCGAGGGCTATATCCGCTCGGCATACCACGAGGCGGACGCCAAGCTCGGGCGGACGCGTGCCCTCATGCCGGCGAACACAACGGTCTTCGCGGCGTCCGACCACGGCTTCGCACCGCAATGGTGGGCGGTCAACGCCACCAAGGTCCTCAACGACACGACCGTCCACAACACCAACACGAACGCCGACGTGTCCCTCCATGCCAGCGGATCGAGCGCGAGCAACTGCGCGGCGGCGGTGACGGACCTCGCCAAGGCCTGCTGGGCCGGTGGCGCGATCCAGATCTACATCAACTCGACGCTGCCGGCGGGCATTACCTATGCCGCTGTCCGCGCCGCGGTCAACACCGCCTTTCAGAACCTGGTTGACGCCGCCCGGCCGGGAGCCCAGGTGGTTGCGAGGATCATCCAGAAGGAGCAGCTCCGGAACGTCGATGGCAGCGACTCGCTGCATCCCAACCGGAGTGGCGACGTGGTCGTCGCCCTTCGGCCGCCATACCAGGCGGACGGCGCGACGCCGGGCGTGACAATCGCCTTCAGTCAGTTCTTCGGCCAGCACGGCTACCTGCCGGAGCTCGTCGACCTGGCCCACAGCGTCAACATGCACGCGACGTTTGTGGCGTCGGGCCCGGGCATCCGCAAGCAGGCGCCCGTCGCAGGGATCCGGGCGGTCGACCTCGCGCCGACCCTGAGCTTCCTGCTCGGGATCGACGGGCCCCAGAACGCCCGCGGCAAGATCCTCGTCGGCCTCACCACCAAGCCTTCGCTCAAGGTCTACACGATCCTCGATATCAGCGACTACCACGGGCAGCTGGTGCCCCTGACCGAGGCCGCCGATACGCTTGGGCCGACATTCACGATCGGTGGCGCGGCGTTCCTCAAGACCTGGTTCGATACCTATCGGGCGGAGGCCACGGACGGGTCCATCACGGTCGCGGCCGGCGACTCGGTCGGCGCGACGCCGCCGATCTCGAGCTTCTTCGGTGACAAGCCGACGATCGAGCTGATGAACCTCATGGGCTTCAGTGCCGACGGCCTCGGGAACCACAACTTCGACCGGACGTCGGCCTATCTCCGCGACGAGTTGATCCCCCTCGCGACTTACCCATTTCTTTCGGCGAACGTCGTCGACGCGAACGGCAAGACGCCCGCCGAGTGGAAGCCGTCGCAGGTCTTCAGCCTCAGTGGCGGAAAGCTCGGTCTCGTCGGCTTCACGAACGAGGACGCGCCGACCCTGGTCGCCCCGGACGCGTTCGATCCGTTCCACGTGAGCCCGCGGATCCCGGCCGTCCAGTCCGAGATCAACAGGCTTCGCGCCGCGGGCATCAAGACGATCGTCGTGATGGGTCATGACGGCGCCGTTGACGGCACGCTGAATAGCCCCACCGGCCCGATCGCAACCCTTGCCGACGGGCTGACCGGAGCCGACGTCGTCATCGGCGATCACACCGACTTCCAAGTGGTCAGCCGCCGGGGGAATGGGACACTCGTCACCGAGAACCGGAGCAGGGGAATCCGCCTCACCCGGATCCGGATCGTCGTCGACCCGATGACGAAGGCAACCCTGTACACGACCGCGGACTTCCACAAGCCGTGGACCATCGGCGTCACGCCAGATCCCGCGATCCAGACTCGGATCGACGCGCTCAACGCGCAGCTTGCGCCGATCTTCAACGCGGTCGTGGGAGTGTCGACCGTCCCGGTCCCCCGCGGCGATGCCTGCGCAACGGCAACGGGCCGTGTCGACGGACGTGCCTGCGAGTCGCTTGTCGGCGACATCGTGACCGACGCGATCCGCTCGGCCTACCCGGTCGACTTTGCCCTGACGAACGCCGGGGGGCTCCGTGCCGACCTGACGTGCGCGGCTGGACTATCAGACCCGAATCCGAGCGACTTCTGCCCGGCCGCCGTGTACCCCAACCCGGATGGGTCGGGCCACTACGCCATCACTCGCGGCCAGGTCCTCGGCGTCCTCCCGTTCGGCAACGTGTCGGCGACCCTGACCATCAACGGTGCCGAGCTCAAGGACTACCTCGAGACCGCCGTCTCGTCCCTCCCGATCACCCTCAACGGGCGATTCGGACAGGTCTCCGGCCTGTGCTTCACGTTCGACATCCAGATGCCGGCGATCCAGTTCAGCTCGTTGCCGCGGGCGATCCCCGGTAGCGGGCAGCGAGTCACCGGCGCTGTTCGGCAGGCTGCCGACGGGAGCTGCACGGGATCAGCCATCGACCTGACAGCCGGCGCCACCTACTCGCTCGGCACGAATGACTTCACCGCCTCCGGGGGTGACGGGTACCAGAACTTCCGACCGCGAATCGTGACCCAGGACACGCTCGACCAGGACCTCGCGGACTACATCACCGCCCAGCCGGGCGGCCTGATCAGCCCCGCGATCCAGGGCCGGATCCATTGCACCGACTCCGATCTGGCAACGGCTCCGGCGTGCCCGGTCGGATCGCCGTAGCTGCGCTCCGGCGCATCGGCACCTCGGTCGCCCGCGGGTCCGCCCGCGGGCGACCGGCTGTCGGCGCGGTCGCGGTCGCGGTCGTGCTCCTGCAGTCGCTCGCAGGCGAAATCCTTGCCCATGGCGAGCTCACCTTCCAGCTCGGCGTCGAGCGCGTCCAACCGGGTGGGACGCTCGAGATCCGCGGCGACCTGGGAGCCGGCGACCAGCTCGAGATCACACTTGTCGCGAAGTCCGATGGCGCTCGTCGTCTGATCGCCACGATCGAGACGGCCGAGGAGGGTCACCTCCACACGTTCGTCACGGTGCCGGCGGACGTGGCCGTCGGGGACTACCTCGTCGAGGCGGCGTTCGAACTCACCGTCATGCGCGCCCCGCTGACGGTGGCGGGGCCCCCGATCGTGGAGGAACCAGATGAGCAGCCGGGTCAGGAGGAGGGCCTGCTTGTTCCCATGCCGCCGGGGTTCGGATCGGGGAGTGGCGCGTCCGGTGGGAGCGCGAGCGTCGGCGCCGGCGCGTCCGCATCGGCCTTCACCGACGGGGCGGGATCGCTCGCCCCGATCGGGATCCGTCGCGATCCGATCGAAGGCATGGCTGCTGTCGGCGCGGGCATCCTCGCGGTGGCCGTGGTGGCGGGGCTCCGGATCAGAAGCGGGCGGCGACGCGACGAGCCGGTGGCGAGGCCGCCAAATACTCCAAATGGATGACGCGGATTGCCGACCAGGGTCCTAGCCTGATCGAGCCACGGGTACCGCAGAATCGGGGACCTTCTGCCCGGTGCGTCGCCGCACCGGATGTTCAGTCCTGATGTAGTTGGGGATGGTTGCGGGAGTTCGCGACTGGTACCGTCGGCGAGACCCGTATGGGACCCTAACCGTCGACCGGTCGTATGGCCGGCAAGCAATTCTTCCGGGTGGATTACCACCCTGAGCGCGCGCACTTGGCTGGAACGAGGGCTTTTCCGGTCGGGGCAGGGGAGTCTGATCAATGTCTGCCGTATCACGGCGTATTCTTCGCGTCCGCAAGCTGCTGATCGGTCTGGAGATCGTCCTTCTCCTGTTCACGATGGTGGCGCCGATTGGGACCATCGCGGCCGAGCCGACACCGACGCCGACACAGAGCCCAGCCCCACTGACGCAGCCGACGCCCGATCCGTCGGTCGCGCCGCCGCCGGATCCGTCTGCGGCTCCGACGCCGGATCCGACCGCGACCCCGATGCCGGATCCGACTGCGACGCCCGCTCCCACCCCCAGCCCCGACCCGAGTCCGACGGACGCGCCAAGCCCCACCGTCGCGCCCGCTCCTTCTGACTCGCCCGTCCCGACCGCGACCCTTGCCCCCGTCACCCTCGCCCCGTACATCGTGACGTTCGTCGCCGGCACCACTGCCGCCGAGCAGACCAACGCCATCGCCGCGGCCGGCGCCACCGACCTCGATTCCATCGCCGTCCTCCGGATGCACGCCGTTTCGGCGTCCGACGCCGCGGTCGCCAGCCTCCGGGCCGACGCCAGCGTCGCCTCGGTCGAGCTCGATCGCAGCCGCGCCGCCGAGGCCACCCCGGACGATCCCTCGTACGTCGACCAGTGGTCGCTCGCCAAGATCGGTTGGGACCAGGCGTACGGCTCGATCAACCCGACCGGGACCGCCATCGTCGCGATCCTCGACACCGGTGTCGACGCCTCGCAGCCGGACCTAGCCGGCAAGCTCGTCGCCGGCACGTCGCTCCTCGCCAGCAGCGAAACGACCGACCCCAACGGCCACGGCACGGCCATGGCCGGGATCATCGCCGCCGGCACGAACAACGGGATCGGGATCGCCGGCGTCGGCTACGACGGCGTCAAGGTCATGCCGATCACCGTTCTCAACTCGAGCGGCCTCGGCCGCGACAGCGACGTCATCGAGGGCCTCGTCTGGGCAGCCGATCACGGCGCCGACGTCGCCCTGATGGCCTTCTCCGCATCCGGCTATTCCTCGGCGCTTCAGTCGGCGGTCGACTACGCCTGGTCGAAGGGCGTCGTCCTCGTCGCCGCGACCGGCAACGACGGCTCCTCCGTCGCCGCGTTCCCCGCCGGCGATGCCGGCGTCATCGGTGTTTCTGCCACGACGTCCGCCGACACGCTGGCCAGCTTCAGCAACTACGGCCAGGCCGTGTTCCTCGGCGCGCCGGGCTCGGGCATCATCTCGCTCGGCGGCTCGATCTCCGGCACGTCCGCGGCCGCGGCCCACGTGGCCGGCGCCGCGGCGCTTCTCGCGGCCAATGACTCC
>JACDAH010000273.1 GCA_013695505.1 Chloroflexota bacterium
GCGTATCGGTCAGCCGGGCCATCGCCCGGTTCCAGAGCCGGACGGTCCCATCCAGCGCGGTGACGCTGATCCCGGCAGGGCTCGCGTCGAAGATCGCCCGGATGGTCTCGGTCGCCTCGCGCGCCGCCGCTTGGGCCTGGTGGCGAACGGTCACGTCGGCCACGACGACCATCGCGAAGCGGCCCTCCGCGGTGTCGAACCAGGACAGGCCGAGCTCGGCGGGAAACGGCGTGCCGTCGCGGCGAAGCGCCATGAGCTCGACGTGGTCGCCGACCGCCCGATGACTCGGGTCCTCATGCCAATTCCTGCGATGCTCGACGTGGGCGGCGCGCTGGGCGTCGGGGATGAAGTCCTCCACCATCATCGAGCGGAGCTCGTCGGTCGCGCAGCCCAGGACCTCGGCGGCGCGATCGGACGCGTCGACGATCCGGCCGGCCGCATCGACGACGAGGATCGCATTCGGGCTGGACGCGAACAGGGTCCGGTAGCGCTTGTCGCTCTCGTCGAGCTTCGCCTTCGTCCGGCGCGCCTCCTCCAACGCCGTTGCCAGACGGGCGTGCGTCCAGCCAACCAGGGCCAGCGTGATCGCGAGGACGACGACTCCGCCGACGAAGGCGCCGTGTGGCGTCGCCTTCGGATCCGGGACGCCGCCGAAGCTGGAGATCGCCATCGCCGCCACGCCTGCGAGACCGAGCGCGACGAGGGCCGGGACGAACGCCCGGCGCGAAGCCGCCGGCAGCATGAGGGCGGCGGCGATCACGGTCACTCCGAGGGCCTCGACCTCATAGGGCCGATAGGCGCCCGCGTTGAGGATCGAGCTCGCCACGAGGGTTACGACGGTCGCCACGACCGCGGGGCGCTGTCGGCCGCGCCACGCCAGCCAGGCGGCGCCGAAGAAGCCGAGTCCGCAGATCAGCGTCACCAGGAAGCGCGCCGTCGAGTCGGGGACGTTGAAGAAGAACGGCATCGGGGCCAGCGCCACCGAAGTGATCGCAAGAAAGACGATCAGGCGGAAGAACCAGCGGCCACCGACGAGCGGGGCGCCCGCGGCAACACCAGTGGCGGTCGAACGCGCCCCGACCCGGCTCTCCACGGCCGGAACACCGGGGGCGTCCGCGGGGGTCTCGTAGACCATCCGGTTGTGGGGCACGAAGTCCTCTCCGGGCAGCGGCGGGCCGCCGACGATCGGCCCATCGACCCGAGTCTAGGGACGCCGGGCCTCCGGGTCACTCCCCCGAACGGGCTCATCCAAATGACGTAGACGCGGAGCACGGCGGCGCGGAGCACGGCGGCGCGGCGCTCGCCGTCAAGGTGGCTGCCCGAGCTGACGGGTCGATCGAGAGATTCGACCGACGATCTGTGCGCCGCGCGAGCAGAACGGCGGCCAGCGAGTCGGCCGGTGGTCGCAGTGCGCGCGAGGCGCGCACTCGAGGGTCGATTGCGATCCGCTCGAGCCCCTGTCCGCACTTCGATCGTCAATCGTCGGTCCGGGCCGGCCACCCTACCCGACCCGGACCCAACCGCTGATTCTCGCCCGGTGAGCACACCCGGTAAGTTCCCCTGGTTCGACCCGATGTCTGCACAATTGGCTCGCCCAGTGAGCAGGGATGGCCGGATGTCGGCCGAACGAGCGCATCAGGCGCGTTTCCGCGGCGGTCCGCCGATCCAACTCGGCGCATGTGCTCCCGGGGCGTGAATCGTGGCAGTCTGGACGTCGCTGCTTCTCAGCCCGCAGCGGCCGCGACGCCGACCGTCGTCAACGGCTCCCCGGTCTGAACCCAGGTCTTCAGGCCGACACGACGTAGACCACGCCACCTGCGAACCAGAGGCGATCGTCGTCGCGACCATCCGGAGCCAGCCTCCCCCGAGGACGCCCTGGTCAAACTGGGGGTGGGGACCGGCGCCGATTTGGATACGGCCGCCAGCGAACACGACCTGGAAGAACGACCAACGCCAGATAATCGCTCGCGACCGACAAGGACCGTGCCCGTGCGTCAACGCGCCTTGCACGCAGCGGCGACTGCGCCGCCGACGGCAACTCGAATGGCCCACGGCATTCACGGGAATGACGCCACCGTCCCCGCGAGCGTAGGCTGAAACGGTTAGCGGAGACCCGACCAATGACTCCCGTCCACGACGCAACGTCGCCCGTCTCGATGCTCCTCTGCGCCAACTGCGGCAAGCGGAATACGATCCGGCCGAGCGCGAAGGGCGCACCGCACTGCGGCAACTGCGGCAAGCCGCTCGCGTGGGTCGTCGATGCCGACGAGTCGTCGTTCGAGATCGAGACCCGGGCTCAGCCGACCGTGATCATCGACCTCTGGGCGCCGTGGTGTGGCCCCTGCCGCTTCGTCTCGCCGATCCTCGACGAGCTGGCCCACGAGTACGCGGGCCGCCTCAAGGTCGTCAAGGTCAACGTCGACGACAACCAGGGCCTCGCCCGGCGGTTCGACGCGTCGAACATCCCGACCCTGGTCGTCCTCCGCGACGGAGCGGTTGTCGACCGGTTGGTCGGCGCGCTTCCGAGGCCGCAGCTCGAGGCGCAGATCAAGCGTCATCTCAAGCCGGCGAAGGCCGCCTGACCAGCAGCGCCCCCAGGCGCTACGGTCCCGGATCGATCCCGCAGCGAATGCGGCCGTCGACGAGCAGGTGGTTGCTCGGGTCGGCCGGCTCGAAACAGACCTTGGGCTGATGCGCCGCGACGTTCACCCATTCGCGGAAGTCGGCGCCCCGGTAGGTCGCGCCATTGACAACGTATTCGTACTGGATGTTCGTGCCCCTTGGGACCTGTGCGTACGAATCGGCCGCCTGGAACGGCTCGAGGTGACGATCGCGAACGCCGTCCCGGAGCGCCGCATCGTGTCGACCCGCCCGATGACGAACGACACTGCCGCGACGACGATCAGCAGCCCGAGCAGGATGAGGATCGACCGGCCACCCTCCTCGACCCGGACGACGCTCCGGTAGCGCGGATGCCGGAAATCGAGAACCGCGTCAAGGCGGGTCCTCAGGGCGCCCACGTGACGACCCCGATCGGGAGCGGCTCCTGACCGACCAGCCCGAAGCCGTCCTCTTGCTCATCGACGAAGTCGTCGAGCGCGGCCCGGAACCGGCGATCCTTCTCGCTTCCCGGCGCGATCCACAGCTGGCGGCGAAGGAACCCCTCGAGCTCCTCGCGGGCCCCGAACCTGCGCGGCGTCCGGAGCGCGATCGTGACTGTCGCATCGGCGCCGCGGGCCTGGATCAGCTCGACGAACTCGGGCAGGGCCGGCAGCGATACGCGCGCCTCGCCGTGGACCGGCGGCCAGAAGATGTCGGCGATCGACGACGGCTGGCGCTCCATGAGCACTGCCACGCAGAGCCGCCGGGTCGCGCCCTCCATCGCACCGAGGAACGGCCCGACTGCCTCGATGTCGTATCCGACGTGGGCGATCAGGCTGACGTCCGCCGTCGGCGGCGGGCCATCGGCCTCCCCCATCGGCCAGCGGGCCGGGATCGTCCGGATGGTGTCGATCGCGTGTTCGGCGGCGCCGGCTCGCAGGGCCTCGATCATCCCGCTCGACGGCTCGACCGCGAATACCTCGTCGACCACCCGGGCCAGCGGCAGAGCGTAGCGGCCGGCGCCGGCGCCGATGTCGAGCCAGCTCTCACCGGGCCGTGTGAGCGTCCGGAGGATGTCGAGGACCGGATCGTCCGTGCGATCGGGATCGGCCCGGAAGAGGGCAGTGACCGGGGCGTAGAAGTCAGGACCATCGGGGACCTCGCGGAACCGATCGACCTGATCGCGGTTGGCCCGGACACGCTCCGCCCAAGCAGCCTCGTGGATCGCGGCGAGATCTGCCCTGGTGTCGACGTCCGGGTTCCTACCCTCGACATCAACCATCCGGACGAGCTCCGGGTGGGTCGCGAGGATCGGGCCGAACCCGCGATCGCCGGCCAGCTCGTCGGCGAGCCGCCACATCGGGCGGCGGGCAAGGACGGGATTGGGAGTGCGATCGTCGGCGTAGCGCGGCACGATGAAGGCGGTCTGTGGCGACTCGCCGGCCGCCTCCACGAGCGCCCGGATGACGTCGGCGCGGACCCTTGGCTGGTCGCCGGGGAGGATCACCGCCGCGTCGATTCCAGCGTCGAACTCCAGCGCCCGCAGCCCGACCCGCACCGAGCTCGACAGGCCCGCTTCCGGGTGCGGGTTCAGGACCCGACGAATGGCTCCCAGGTCCAGGTGGTCGAACTCGCCGGTCGGCGGCGTGACGACGACGATCGGATCCAGTCCGGCCTCCCGCGCGGCCCGCACGACGCGGGCGACGAGCGGCCGGCCGTGGAGTGGGCTGAGGAGCTTGGCGCCACCGAACCGCGAGCCGGCGCCGGCCGCAAGGACGACCCCGGCAACCCTCATCCGGCGGCGAGTCGCGCTACCGGTGAGGGCGCGACCGGCGCAGCCGCGGCATCGCGCGCTCGCTCGTGGAGCGGCACACCACTCCCGCCGTACCGTTCGGCGACGACCTCGGCCATGATCGCGAGGGCCGTCTCGGCCGGGCTCCGGCCACCGAGGTCGAGCCCGACCGGGCCGCGCAATCGATCGAGCTCGGCGTCGCTGACGCCCGCCTCGCGGAGCCGTGCACGACGATCCCCCTGGGTCTTGCGCGAGCCGACCGCACCGACGTAGCGGCAGCCTCGCCGAAGCGCCTCGACGATCGCGGGCTCGTCGAACTTCACGTCGTGGGTCAGAACGGCGACCGCATCGTCGCGGCCCAGCCCGACCTCCTCGGCGGCCTCGTCCGGCCAGCCGACGACGAGGCGGTCGACGCGGTCGGCCGGGAAGCGCTCGGGCGTCGCGAACGACGCCCGGCCATCGACGACCACGACCTCGTAGGCGAGCTCCTTGGCGTAGATCGCGAGGGATCGGGCAACCTCGACCGCCCCGACGATCACGAGGCGCGGCTTCTTCGGGAAGGCCTCGACGAACACCTGGCGCGCGCCGATCGTGACGGTCCGCGATGTCCCCCGAAGAAGGGCCTCCCCGGCCGCGGCGGCAAGCGCGGCGTCATCCGCGGCGGATCCGAGCGAGCCGTCCAGCGCCCCGTCGGCACGGACG
>JACDAH010000277.1 GCA_013695505.1 Chloroflexota bacterium
TAGCGTAGCCGGCCGTTCTCGTGGATTCCGACGAGCAGCGCGCCGAGCTCGGCGGCGGCGCCGACGCCGGGCGCCCAACCGCCGACGACCAGCTCCTGCTCGGGCCGGTTCTTGATCTTTCGCCAGCGGTCGGGCCGCTTCCCCGGCTGGTAGACGGAATGACGGTCCTTGGCAACGATCCCTTCGAGACCCCGCAGGCGGGCCTCCTCGAAGAAGACGACGCCGTCGCCGACGACGTGCTCGCTCAGGCGGACGCGCGGATGGGGCACCAGGATGGCGGCCAGTGCGGCCTTCCGGTCCTCGAGCGGCACGTCGAGCAGCGAGCGTCCATCGAGGTAGAGCAGGTCGAACACCTCGTAGGTCAACTGGGCGCCGGCCGTCATGCCGCGCTTCCGGATGGCGTCCTGGAGGAGCGCAAAGTCGGG
Source organism: Chloroflexota bacterium (assembly GCA_013695505.1). Classification (GTDB taxonomy): domain Bacteria; phylum Chloroflexota; class Limnocylindria; order Limnocylindrales; family CSP1-4; genus CF-46. The sequence continues at coordinate 426 of JACDAH010000277.1, forward strand.
CTCGCCGTGGGCATCGAGAGCGATCACCTCGCCGTCGACGATCGCGCGTGTCGCCTTCAGCCAGGTCGGCGGCTCCAGGAACGTCCCGAAATAGCGAGCCGCGTCCTGCCGGCCGCGAGTCCAGAGCGCGACGGCGCCGCGATCGACGACGGCCTCGACTCGGAACCCGTCCCACTTGATCTCGAACAGCCAGTCCGGGTCGTCGAACGCCGCGCCGAAGAGCTTCGCCGCCATCGGCTCGATGAAGGCAGGCTGGGCAGCCCGACGCCCGAGCGCTGCAGCACGCCGGCCGGGCGGCCGCCGACGGGGCGGCGCGCTTCCCTCAGCCATGCGCGACCTCGGCGTCGGCGCGCGGACCGGGCTTCGAGCGAACCGCCCACCGGCGGGCCGCCACCTCGTCGTTTGTGCTGGACGCTTTGCTCATGGTCGAGCCATATCGTCGCCGCGGCACCTTGCGCGCCCGCAACGGGCGGTGCCGCCGCCGTGTCGCCGGGCCTTCAGCGGCGGACGACGTGTCGGGCCTCGCAAGGCATCTGCAACCGCTCCGCGGCCGGATCTCACTTCGATGACACCGAGGCGCCCGCGACACTTCGTTTGAAGCGGCCCTGACGCCAACCCGCGGCGGGCCATCCACAGGAGACCCAGATGAACGCGATCGCGATGCTCGAAGCCGACCACAAGAAGGTCAAGGCGCTGCTGACGGAGCTCGAGTCGACGACCGAGCGCGGGGTGAAGACCCGCACCGAGCTGTTCGCCACGATCAAGGGCGAACTGACCGTGCATGAGGTCATCGAGGAAGAGATCTTCTACCCGGCCCTCAAGAGCCACCCGAAGGCCAAGGACATCGTCCTGGAGGGCTACGAGGAGCACCACGTCGTCGATCTCCTGATGAGCGAGCTCGAGTCCCTAGACGTCAGCGACGAGACCTGGGGCGCCAAGGCCCTCGTCATGAAGGAGAACATCGAGCACCACATCGGAGAGGAGGAGGGCGAGATGTTCACCAAGGCCCGCCAGGTCTTCGATCGTCAGGAGCTGGAGGATCTCGGCAGCCGGATGGCCAAGCGAAAGACGAGTGCGCAGCAAGAGCTCGGGATCCCGGTCAGCAGCTGACCCACGATCCTGAATCGAGGGTCGGCACGCCGCGCATCTGATACGCCGATGGGCCGCCGGGATGGGGGGCAACGAGCGCGTGGACGGCTGATCCCTCCGTCGCTGATCCACGCTCCGGTGGGGCCATGACGGATTCTCGGCAGCCGATCCTCGTGATCAACCCGCGCTCGGACGCTGCGTTCCGAGCCGCCGTCGACGAGCGTGCCCGAGGGGCTTCGACACCCGCCGAACTGCAAGCCCGCCTGCGGGTGACCTACCCGATTGCCACGGTCCGGCCGCGCGAATTGAGCGGTGAACCGGATCCGGTGTGGTATGTGTATCGCGACGGCCGATGGATCGCGCCGGGCGATCAGGGTGGAGGGTGATTCAGTTGTCGGAGACCGAGGACGATCTGCGAGCCACTGCGGAGGCGATCGCGGCCGACGCCCGGGAGCTCGCCGCGGTCGAGGACGCCAAAGCCAAGCTGGACCTAACCGATGCGGCGGTCGTCGAACTGAGCAATCGGAGCGAAAGGCTCGCGGATCGGCTCACGCCCCTGGCCGCAATCGAGAAGAAGCTGGCCCTCGAGATCCAGAACTCCGGAGCGGACTGAACCCCGCCTGAAGAGCGTCGACCGTCAGGAGCGCTTCGTCGGGCGCTGGTCGCCCCGGTCGCCCTGGCCTTTCGTGACGGTCGTCTTCGCCTTCGTCCGACGGTCGGCTGCGAGCGACCGGCCGACGTCTGTCTGGTCCGAGGTGAACCGCCCGTTCGCGTCGCGCCGGATGAATCGCTGGCTGGTTCCTGTGTCGAGTCGTTCGCGTGAAGCCATGTTGACCTCCTAGATCTCCGCCCACCGAGCGGCGGTGTGGTCTGCGATGGTCGAGAACGGACGCTTGCGGCCGTCCGCGCCGTCGGTGGGCTGACGTTTCGGGTGCCCTTCAGAGCGAGGATGGGCGGGTGATCGCGCGATCCACGTCGCGGAGTCAGCGAGCGCGCGAAGTTTGCGAGGCGAGGCAGCACGTTGCGACTGGCAATCCCGGCCGTCCAGGCTCCGATCAGCTGCCGCTGAAACGCGGCGTGCGACGCTCGACGAACGCAGCGATGCCCTCGGCGTGGTCCGCCGTGTCGCCGGCCCGGCCCTGGAACTCGGCCTCCGTCTCGAGCTGCTCCTCGAAGGTGGCGCTCCAACCCTGCTCGAGGGCCCGCTTCGTGAGGGCGAGGGCCTGTGGCGCGCCCCGCGCCAGCTGCGAGGCGAGCTGCTGCGCCTCGTCGACGAGAGCCTCCGCCGGAACGACCCGCGTGACCAATCCCATTCGCTCGGCATCGGCGGCCGAGAGCGGCTCGCCGAGCAGAGCCATCTCCGCCGCCTTCGCCCCGCCGACGAGCCGCGGCAACAGCCAGGTCGCCCCCGAATCCGGGACCAGCCCGACCCGTCCGAACGCGAGCAGAAAGCTCGCCCCCGCGGCCGCGAGCCGGATGTCGCAGGCGAAGGCCATCGACGCGCCGGCACCGGCCGCGACGCCGTTGATCGCTCCGACGATCGGCTTGTCGAGCGAACGCATCGCCCGGATCAGCGGGTTGTAGCGGAGCCGGATCTCGTCGGCCAGCGGAGCGACGTCGGGCTCCAACCGCTCGCGCAGGTCCTGGCCGGCACAGAACGCACGACCGGCGCCGGTCAGGACGACCGCACGGATGGCCGGGTCCGCGGCCACGGCCCGGAACGCGGCGAGCAGCGCTTCCTTGAGGGGGACCGTCAGCGCGTTGAGGGTATCGGGACGATCGAGCGTGATCGTGGCGACGTCATCGTCGATCTCGACCCGGAGATCAGGCACAGCGGATGCGCCTCAGGCCGGTGCGGGCACGCCCGCGAACTCGACCAGCCGCCCGTCGATGAGCTCGAAGACGCGGCGATCGACCGGCTCGTCGGCGCCACCGGAGCTCTCGACGACGAACTCGCCGAACATGCCCGCGAACTCCTCGTCGCCCGGCCGCAGGGCGCCGGCGATCAACACGTGGCGCTCGGGCAGCCCGATCAGGACGCGGCCCGCGCTTCCCAACTCGGCGGTGAGCTTGGTGCGGACCTCCGGCAGGAGGATCCGCGAGGCGTCCCAACCATCGCCGGTGTCCGAGGAGATCAGGCGCCGCTCGCCCGACACCTCATCGGTCCACGCCGCCGTCGTCGACCACGCCGCGAGATTTCGGAGGGCCGCATCCTGGACGTCGACGACCGAGACGCCCCACGACAGCAGGTGATCCGCGTTGACGATCACGTCGAATCCGGTCCCCGGCATCGCGTAGACGACGGCAAGGCCACACGGCCCCTCGTCGAGGAGCGGCTGCGAGTGATTCCGGCCAGCCTCGGCAGCGAGGACCGTCGGATCGATCTCGGTCACGGGCATGCCCCCGGTGCCCGTGGGCCGGAGGAGCGGGACCAGCAGCGCGGCGGCGGCGCCCCAGTCGTGCTCCGGCGTATCGGCCAGGGAGTGGCCTGCCCCCGAGGCCCGGGTATGGCCGGACACGGGCGCGTCGACGTCGATCGGCGCCAGAACATCCGGGGCGCTGTCGCGCAGGATGCCCGGCGAATCGTCCGCCAGATCGCGGGCGTCCCGGCCGTAGTCGGTCCCGCCGCCCGCCCCGTCACGTTCCATCGATCAGCGTCCCTTCCAGTCCGGCCGGCGCTTCTCGACGAAGGCCGACATCCCTTCCAC
>JACDAH010000307.1 GCA_013695505.1 Chloroflexota bacterium
CGCGAGCCCGCGGAAGCGATCATGATCGGGGACGGCCTCGGGACCGACATCGCGGCGGCGATCGCCGTCGGTGCCCGGAGCATCCTGATGCTGACCGGCGTCACGACCCGGATCGCGGTCGACGCGGCCCCGCCCGAGCAGCGCCCGACATTCGTCGCTGCGGACGCGGCCGAGCTGGCGGCGATCCTCCAGGGCATCGGACCGTAGCGCCCGTCCTTGAAAGGGAGGGGTCTACGCCTGACCCGCGCGCCAGGTGTCGAACTCGGCGCGGAGGCGGGTGAGGGTCGGCTGCTCGGCGAAGGCGACGTCGAGGGCGTGGCGGTCGATCGTCCAGAGCTCGTCGCGCGTCAGGCCAATTTGCTCGAGAGCGCGCTCGTACTCGTCGGTCAAGGACAGGTCGGAGACCGTCGTGCTGTCGGTCGAAAGCGTCACCCCCACGCCAAGCCGATGGAGGCGGGCGAGCGGGTGGGCCGTGATCGACGGGACGATGCCGGCTTGCCAGTTCGAGGAGGGGCAGAGGTCGAGCGTCACGTTCCGCGCGATCAGCTCGCGGCATAGATCCGGGTCGTCGATCGCGCCCGGGCCGTGTGCGATCCGCTCCGGATCCATCGCGAGCGCCCGGCGGACCTGGGCGGCCCCGCCCCACTCCCCGGCATGGAGCGTGATCCGCAGGCCGCCGGCCCGGGCCGCCGCGAACGCGTCGCCGTGGAGGGTCGGATCCGGATCGTGCTCCTCGGGGCCCGCGAGGTCCCAGCCCGTCAGTCCGTCCCCCCCGAAGCGGGCGGCGGTCTTCGCCAGCTCGACGTTCGCGGCCGGATCGTGGGAGCGGAGTGCGGTGCAGATGAGGCGGACTTCGGTGCCGGTTCGGGTGGCCGCGTCCCGTGCCCCGCGCGTCACCGCCGCGATTCCGTCCGACAGGGAGAGCCCGCGCGCGAGGTGAAGCAGCGGCCCCCACCGGATCTCGGCATAGCGGACGTTCTCGGCCGCCTTCGTCTCGACCAGCTCGGCCGCGATCCGCTCGAGTGCCTCGGCGTCCTGCATTAGCGCGATCGGCAGATCGAACGCGCGGAGCAGCTCGGCCTGCGAGGTACAGGGCATCGGCGCGACGAGCGCGGCCCGCATCGCGTCGACGTCCCGTGGCGCCTCGACGTCCCGAGTCCGCGCGATCTCGAGCGCGGTCTCGATCCGGAGCGAGCCGTCGAGGTGGAGGTGGAGCTCGGCCTTGGGCATCGCGAGGAGGGCGGCCCGGTCGGGCTGCGACGCGGCCGCCCGGTCGGGCTGGGACGCGGCCGCCGGATCGGTGGGATCGGCCTCAGGATCGGCGGAATCGACCATGACCCGATGCTACGATGCCGGCGATGACCCGGTTCGTGACGAAGGCCGCACTTGCCGTCGTCTGGCTGCTCATCGTCGCGGTCATCTCGGTCGGTGGCGCGGGCCTCGTGGCGTCCCTGGCCAACCAGCCGGCGACCCCGGCCCGGGCCGAGCTCACGTACGAAGGCGACCTAAAGGCCGCCGGGGCCCTCGATGAAGCGCAGGTCGCGCTGACGGACCTCACAAGCGACGTCGAGCGCCTCGGGGAGCTCGGGCGCGGCGCGCTCACCGCCCTCGTCTCGTCCGACTTCGCGACCCTCGACGCGGCGGTCGCCGACGGCCAGACGCTCGCCCGCGACATCGACCAGCGCTCGGCCAAGCTCCGCGAGCAGCTCCTGCTGATTCCCGGCACCGGCCCGACCGAGGCCCTGGTCTGGTCGCCCGACACGAGCCAGCGGCGCGATCTGGCCCTCGCCGCCGTCCAGTCGACCGGGGGCCTCGAGGCGGCGTGGGCGAGGCTCGCGGCCGGCTCGACCGTCGCCAACCGGTTGACGGTCCTCCTCGTCGGCCACGACAAGACGGCCGCTGCCGCGGTGAAGCAGTACGAGGGGAGCAAGTTCGCAGCCTCGCTCAAGACGCTGGCCAAGGCACGGGCGATGCTGAGCGAGGCCAAGACGCTCCGCGACGCCCTCGCGAACACGGTCGACATCAGCACCCTGACCCAATGGATCGACCGCAACGACGAGTACGACGTGGCCCTCAAGAACCTGATCAACGCGACGGTCAAGGCCAGGGGCAAGGTCACGAGCCAGCTCCGGACGACGTTCGCAGCCGAGCGGAAGGCGCACGAGCTCCTCCCGTCGAACACGTCCGGCCTCGTGATCATCCTCGCCGAGATTGCCCGCGGCGGACTGAACCAGGCCGTCATCGGAATCGAGGAGACCCGGGCCAAGCTCCAGGCCGCGCTCGATCAGCTGAGCTCGCCGGCGCCGGGCGCCTCGGGCGGCCCCGATGGGCCGCCGCCTTCCGACGAGCCGAGCC
>JACDAH010000318.1 GCA_013695505.1 Chloroflexota bacterium
GGCCATGGGCGGCGCCGGATGCGCTCCGGGCCGGAACGGCGCCGGCGCGGCCCATCGGGACGGCCGACGGGGTGGCCGGGAATGGCGACGGCTTCGCGGGCGTCCTGCGCGATCGTGCCCACGCACCCTCCGTGCCGTTGTCTTCGGCCGGACGCGGGCTCCACGACCGGTTCGTGAACGCCATCGACGACGACCTGGACCTTCCGACCGCGCTTGCCATCCTCCGCGAGACGCTCCGAGAGGACCTCACGGCAGACGAGCGCCGCTGGCTGATCCTCGACGCCGACTTCGTGCTGGGACTGGATCTCGATCGGCCGGTCGCCGCCCCGGGCGCCGCCGCTGATGTGCCGCACGAGATCGCGGCCCTCCTGGCGCAGCGCGCTGATGCCCGCATGGCTCACGACTTCGAGACGTCCGATGCGGTCCGGGCGAGCCTCGCGGCGCTTGGCTATGAGGTCACGGACGGCCCGACCGGCCAGACCGTCAGCCGGACGCGAGGTCGCGCCGCCAGCCGAAGCGGTCGATGATCCGGTAGAAGTTGCGTTTGCTGAGGCGATCGCGCTCGGCTTCGGGCAGCGACGTCCAGCCCCGATGCTCGTGGCGGATCGCCGGGATCTCGACCGCGACCGCGCGACGGGGTGGGCTCCCCTGCCCCTCATCGCGGAGGGCGAGGCTCCACCAGATATCGAGGTTGCGGTAGTACCGGAAGCGTTCGTCGAGCGGGCCCCGCTCGGCGGCGTCCCCGCGACGGAACGCGATCGCGTAACCCTCGACGGCGGTCACGTCACCGGCGGGCGCGTCGTCGAACTTGCGGAGATCCTCGCTGACGATCCCGAAGCCGCCAACCACTCCGACCGTCGAGTCCTGGAGCGCGGCGGCGAGCGGGCTGACGATGTCGCCTGTGGGCTCGACCGACGTGTCGACGATGACGACGACCGGGCCGGTCGCCCGGCGGATCCCGATGTTCCAAGCGGCGGCGGTACCCAGCCGCTCGCTCGTCCGGACGACCTCGACTTCATCCTCGCCCACGGGAAGCACTGCATCCTGCTCCGGCGACGGTCGATCCGCGATGACGACATATTCTGTTCCGGCCGGCGCGCTCGCCCGCACGGCCGCAAGAGCGCGGGCCACGTCGTCGGGCCAGTCGGTCGCGACGAGCACGACGGTCGCGATCCCGGTCGGTGGCTCGTCGAGGCGCGACGGCACCGCAGCGGTCGAGCCGTAGCGGACGATCTCGCCCTCTGCGACCGTCGGCGCATGGGCCGGCTCGAGGGCGAAGTCGGTCCCCCGGTCGACGACCTTCCAGCCCGCCGCCTCGATGTCCGCTCGGAGCCGGTCCGCCTCCTCCCAGTTGTGGTCCTCGCGGGCGGCCGCCCGATCGTGGGCGAGCGACAGGATCTTGTCGGGGATGAAGGCGCGGGTCACGGGCCGAAGGATAGCCCGGCCCGGCTCGAACCCGGTCGGGACTCGGCCGTGATCCGGCCCGGCCCCCGTGATCCGGGCCGAAAAACCGGCGCGGGCCGCCCCGCCCGCGTAGGATCGAGGCCAACACACCTGAGCCGGGGCGCTGGATGGGAGATTCGTCATGACCGACGAGGTCAACGCACTCGCTCAGGAGTACTTCGACTTTCTCCTCACCGCGTGGCCGAGCTGGGGCCACCTCATGGGCAACTATGAGAACGCCGGCCGGTTCGATGACCTCAGCCGTGCCGGCGAGGACGCGGAGATCCGGACCCGCCTGGCGTTTGCGGCTCGCGCCGACGCCATCCCGGCCGACGGGCTTTCGCCCCAGGACCGGATCACCCGCGAGATGATCGCCTTCGATGGCCGCCGCAACGCCGACATCCTCGACGCTCGCTTCGAGGAGTTCCACGTCGACCCGATCTTCGGCCTCCAAGCGGGCCTGCCCGTCCAGATGCCGAAGTTCCCGATCCCGAACGCGACCGTCGCCGACGCGATGGTCGACAAGGTCCATGGCGTCGCCAAGGCGTTCCGCGACATGAGCGATCGCGTCCTCGAGGGCGTCGCCCGCGACCGCACACCCGCCGCGTTCGCGATCGACGACACCGTCACCGAGATCGATCGCTGGCTGGCCGGCCCGATCGCCGAGGATCCCCTCCTCCAGACGGCGGATCCGACCGGCGTCGCGCACCCGGACGCCTGGCGTGCCCGCTTGCGCGATGCGATCGAGGCCGACGTCCGTCCGGCTATGGCCACGTACCGCGACACGATCCGCGACCGGGTCCGGCCCCACGCCCGCGACGATGACCATGTCGGGCTGACGTGGCTCGCCGACGGTGACGACGCCTACGACCGGATGATCCGCTACCACACCACGCTCGACCGATCGGCCCAGGAGATCCACGACACCGGCCTCGAACAGATCGAGAAGCTCTCCGGCGAGTACCGGGTCCTCGGCCAGGAGGTGCTCGGCACCAGCGACGTCGCGGAGATCTTTCAGCGCCTCCGCGACGACCCGGCCCTTCATCACACCAACGGCGCGGACATCGTCGCGGCCTCGAAGACCGCCCTCGCGAAGGCCACTGCCGCGATGGGCGACTGGTTCGGCATCCTGCCCAAGGCGAGCTGCGACGTCGAAGAGGTCCAGACAGGAGCGATCGCGTTCTACTTCCCGCCGGCGCGCGACGGAAGCCGGCCCGGTGTCTTTTTCATGAACACCTCCGACCCGACCGGATGGGGCCGCTATCAGATCGAGGCGACCTCGTACCACGAGGGCATCCCGGGCCATCACCTCCAGCTCGCGATCTCGACGGAGCTGACGTCGATCCCGGACTTCCGCAAGCGTGCGTTCATCGCCGCCTACGGCGAGGGCTGGGGCCTGTACAGCGAACGCCTCGCCGACGAAATGGGCCTCTACTCGACCCCGCTCGACAGGATGGGCATGCTCGAGGCTGACTCGATGCGTGCCTGCCGGCTCGTCGTCGACACCGGCATGCATGCCCTCGGCTGGAGCCGCCAGAAGGCGATCGACTACCTGGTCTCGAACTCGCCGATGCGCGAGGGCCACATCACCGCGGAGATCGATCGGTATGCCGTGACCCCGGGTCAGGCACTCGCCTACATGATCGGCCGGCTCGAGATCCAGCGGATGCGGCGCGAGGCCGAGGAAGCCCTCGGCAACCGGTTCGCGATCAAGGGCTTCCACGACACGGTGCTCGGCTCCGGCCTGATGCCGCTGCCCGTCCTCGATCGGGTCGTCCGCGACTGGGTCGACGGGCAGCGGACCGCGGTGCCGGCATGAACCCAACCGACATCCTGGGCTACGGCCAGCGCGACATCGACGCGTTGATCGATCGGTTCGGGCCGGCCGACTGGGACGCGATCGCCCTGGGCGTCTGGACGACCAAGGACCTCGTCGGCCATCTCGGCGCGTTCGAGGTCCGGTTCGGCGAGGTTCTGTCTCTCTTCTGCGACGAGGAGCCCACGACGAACCTCCGGGCGATCTCGCCGGCCGTGTTCAACGACGACCAAGCCGCCGCCCGGCGCGATTGGTCGGTCGAGGCGGTCGTCGACGAGCTCCGCAGTGC
>JACDAH010000176.1 GCA_013695505.1 Chloroflexota bacterium
ACTTCATCCACAAGCACCTCACCGACGTCGTGGTCGTGACCGACCTCGGCTTCGCCAAGCGCGCCCGGACCTTCGCCGAGCTGCTCGACGCGCCGCTGGCGATCATCGAGAAGCGGCGGATCGGGAACCTCGATCGGGCCGAGCTGATGAACGTCATCGGCGACGTCCGCGGCAAGCGGGCGATCATCGTCGACGACGAGATCGACACGGGCGGGACGCTGACCGAGATCGTCCGGGCCCTCGAGCGCGAGGGGGTCACCGAGATCTACGCCTGCGCCACCCACGGCGTCCTGTCCGATCCCGCGGTCGACCGGATCCGCGACTCGAACCTGCTCGAGGTCGTCCTGACCGACTCGGTCCCGCTGCCCGCAGTCAAGCGGCTGGCCAAGATCACGACCCTGTCGGTCGCGCCGCTCATCGGCGAGGCCATCAAGCGGATCCATCGCGGCGAATCCGTCGGCGCCCTGTTCAGCAGCGAGGTTTCGTTCACCCAGGAGATGCTCCTGTGGGAGGACGGCCAGCAGCGCCGGATGAACACCCGCCACGAGCCCGATCACGAAGGCGGCGGCGATCCGGACACCGGCGATCCGCACACTGGCGATCCGGAGGACGACGCCGTGCTCCTCCGCGCCTCAGGGCAGGGAGACCGATGAGCCTCCAGCTCCACCGACCCGACGGCAAGGGCGGTATCGAGCCGCGACCCGCGGCCGATCGCAACTGGCGATCCAGCCTCCAGGCGCGGCGGTGGGGGATAAGCCGCCGCGACGGTCGATTGCCCGAGATGCAGAACCCGGAGATGAACCCGACGTCGACGGCCATGGCCGTGCTCTTCTGGCTCGGGCTCGGCGTGCTGACGTTCGTCCTCCTCGTCGTCGGCTACGGGACGAAATTCTGGTCGTAGGGCGGTCGAGAGCGCAGAAGGCGGCTCTCAGAAACGACTCAGCGCCGGCTCGAACGATGCGCCCGTGAGATCCCGCCCTGCCCTCCTCGTCCTCGCGTCGTCGCGCTCGTCGTGGGAGGAGGCGCAGCCGGCTGGGAGGGACGTCGTCGCGCCGGCGTCCACGCCACGGCGTTGTACGTTGAGTGATCGTATGCGACGTCCCGACGCGTCTGATGCACGTTGCCGTGATCAGGATGCTCGTTCAATGAGCCAAACCGACAGGATTCGGGTTCCACGCGGCTCCCCGGAGGGCGGACAGCAGGGTCGGCGACCTGCCCGGGCCGCATACGTTCATTCAACGACCGGAGACGTCAAAACTGCTCGTCTGATGAACGAGGGAGCGCCGGTGGCCAGCCGCCGGCCAACCGCCGGCCCGAAAGGCGACTCCGAAAGGCGACAGACCCGACCCCCGACCAGGCGCCACGGCCGGGGTTCAAAGGCACTGACCCTATACTTGGCCGGCCATGCGCTTTCTTTCCAAATTTGTCGACTCGAACGACCGCGAGATCCGACGCCTCCAGCCCCTGGTCGACGAAGTCAACGAGCTCGAGGCGGAGATCGCCGCCCTCTCCGACGATGAGATCCGCGAACGATTCCAGCTGATCCGCGAGGAGATCCACGAGGCTGCCGTCCCCGGCGAGCCGGCCGACGATGAGCTCACCCACCCCGATCTCGAGCGTCGCCGGGAGCTGGCGAAGACCCGCCACAAGCGCGAGCAGGCAGAGCTCCAGGCGGCCCTCGACGAAGTCCTTCCGGACGTGTTCGCCATGGCCCGCGAGGCGATGAAGCGGACCCTCAACATGCGCCACTTCGACGTCCAGCTGATGGGCGGGATGGTCCTCCACCAGGGAAAGATCTCGGAGATGAAGACGGGCGAGGGCAAGACCTTCGTCCCGACCCTGGCGGCGGCCCTCAACTCCCTGACCGGGCGCGGTGTCCACGTCGTCACCCCGAACGACTACCTCGCCCGGCGCGACCCGCAGTGGATGGGACCGGTGTTCCACTTCCTCGGGATCAGCCTCGGGATGATCACCCACGACGAATCGTTCGTGTTCGAGCCCGGCTACCCGACGAGCGACGAGCGGCTGATCAACCTCCGGCCCGTCTCCCGCAAGGAGGCCTACGCCGCGGACGTGACCTACGGCACGAACAACGAGTTCGGGTTCGACTATCTCCGCGACAACATGGTCACCGACCTCGCCGACCGGGTCCAGCGGGAGCGCTCATTCGCGATCGTCGACGAGGTCGACAACATCCTGATCGACGAGGCCCGGACGCCGCTGATCATCAGCGGCCAGGCCGAGGAATCGGGCGACCTCTATTACACCTTCGCCCGGCTCGTGCCAAAGCTCCAGGGTCGGCCCGAGGGCGCCGAGGAAGGCGGCGACTACTTCGTCGACCTCAAGGACAAAGCCGTCTCTCCGACCGAGGAGGGCATCGACAAGATCGAGAAGCTCCTCGGCGTCGAGAATCTGTACGACGCCGATCCGCGGCTCGCCCGCCACTTCGAGCAGGCCCTCCGCGCCCATGCTCTCTACCGGATCGACCGCGACTACATCGTCAAGGACGGCGAGATCGTCATCGTCGACGAGTTCACCGGCCGCCAGATGCCAGGCCGGCGTTGGTCGGAGGGGCTCCATCAGGCGGTCGAGGCCAAGGAAGGGGTCAAGGTCCAGCGCGAGAGCGTGACCATGGCCACGATCACCTTCCAGAACTACTTCCGGCTGTACGACAAGCTGGCCGGCATGACCGGCACGGCGATGACCGAAGCCGAGGAGTTCCACAAGATCTACGAGCTCGAGGTCGTGGCGATCCCGACCCACCGCGACATGATTCGCGAGGACGAGGCGGACCTCGTCTTCCGCAACGAGATGGGCAAGTTCAACGCCCTGATCGACGAGGTCGCCGAGATGAACGAAGCCGGCCGGCCCGTCCTCGTCGGCACGGTCAGCGTCGAGAAGTCCGAGATCCTCTCGACGATGCTCAAGCGGCGCGGGATCAAGCACGAGACCCTGAACGCCAAGTTCCACGAGAAGGAATCCGGGATCGTCGCCCAGGCCGGCCGGACCGCTGCGATCACGATCGCGACGAACATGGCCGGGCGCGGCACGGACATCCTGCTCGGCGGCAACCCCGCCGGCCTCGCGTCGGAGATCCTCCACAAGCGCGGGCTGAACCCGGCCGAGGTCGACAAGGCGACGTACGACGCCGCGCTGGCCGAGGCGAAGGCGGTCACCGACGAGGACCACGAGCGGGTGGTCGGCGTCGGCGGGCTCCACATCATCGGCACCGAGCGCCACGACAGCCGCCGGATCGACAACCAGCTCCGCGGCCGGGCCGGCCGCCAGGGCGACCCCGGATCGTCGCGCTTCTACCTGTCCCTCGAGGACGACCTGATGAAGCGGTTCGCCTCGGACCGCGTGGCCGGGCTGATGGAGCGGATGGGCCTCGAGGACGACGTCGCGATCGAGAGCCGCCTCGTGAGCAAGACGATCGAGAGTGCCCAGAGCCGGGTCGAGGGCTTCAACTTCGACATGCGCAAGCGCGTCGTCGAGTTCGACGACGTGATCAACCGCCAGCGCGAGACGATCTACAGCGAGCGCGACAAGGTGCTCCGCAACGAGGACCTGACCGAGACGGTCCGGACCTTCCTCGACGAGGACGTCCGGGCGCTCGTCGCCGACCACCTCTCGGCCGAGACCGCCGACGACTGGGGCATGGAGGCCCTCGCCGCCGCGCTCAAGGCCATGGGTCTCGAGGGCGAGGGGACGACCGAGGACGAGCTCTGGGACATCGGCAGCCGCGACGACATCCTCGAGCATCTGCTGGAACTCGCCGACGGCCGGCTCGAGGCGCGCGCCGCCCAGATCGGCGAGGCCGACTGGAGCCTGGTCGAGCGCCACGTCCTGCTCCGGACGATCGACTCGCTGTGGGTCGAGCATCTGACCGAGATCGACGACATGCGGCGCGGCATCGGCCTCCGCGGCTATGCCCAGCAGGACCCACTCAACGAGTTCCGGCGCGAGGCGTTCGAGCTCTACGGCGAGCTCCGGGAGCTGATCCGCCATCAGGTCGCGACGACGATCTTCCGGGTCACCGTGACACGGACACCGCCGCCCGAGCAGGCGGCCCTCGAACAGAACCTCGCAGCGGGAGCCCAGGCCCTCCTCGCCGCGGCCGGTGCCGGTCGCGGCGGCACGACGACCTCGAGCGGCTCGAGCGCGACCTCTGCCGACGGCGGCCGCCCCGCCGGACCTCGTCCCGTCGGACCCGTCGTGGCCGGTGGGTTGCCGCGCGATCCGATGGCCTCGGCCCGGGTCGAGTCGAGCGGCAACGGGCGGAGCGTCCCGGCGGGCCAGGCCAAGCCCGGCTTCACGCCGACCGGCGGGAGGATCGGTCGCAACGATTCGTGTTGGTGCGGTTCGGGCCAGAAGTACAAGAAGTGTCACGGGCGCTGAGGCCACGCCGAGCGTCTGATTGTCCCCGCCGCCGCCCCAGCGGCCGGCTGAGCCGCACGGCCTCCGGCGGGAGATGATCCGGCTCCTCGGTCGGCTGCTCCTGGTGTCGTTCGTGGGCCTCCTCCTGGTGGCCGGCTGGATGACGTACCGGATCTGGGACGTCGGCAACCGCGATGAGCAGCGGACGGTCGACGCGATCGTCGTGCTGGGCGCCGCTCAGTACGACGGCCGGCCCTCATCCGTCCTCACGTCGCGCCTGGAGCACGCGATCGACCTGTACGACGCCGGGCTTGCCCGCTACCTGATCGTCACCGGCGGCAGGGCCGAGGGCGACCGGACCACGGAGGCGGCGAGCGCCCGGGTGTTCGCGATCCAGCGCGGCGTGCCGGCCAGCGCCATCCTGGTCGAGGACCGCGGCCGGACGACCCTCGAGTCGCTGCGCGGGGTCGCCGGCGTGCTCCGCGACCACGGCCTGGGAAAGGCCGTCTTCGTGTCGGACCGGACGCACATGCTGCGCGTCCTGAAGATCGCCAGGGATGAGGGGATCGATGCCTTCGGGTCGCCGGCCCCGAACAGCCCGAGCGATGCCACCGCGGCCAATCGGCTCGAGGCCACGCTCCACGAGATCGGCGGGTTGACGCTCTACTTCGTCGTCGGTCAGGCGCCGTAGGATCGGCCCACCGCGCGAAACTTGTGGTTCTCCCTCTTGGCCGTAGGGGATCGAGGGCCTATACTCGCGAAAACCCCGCGGGCCTCAGGGATCGGTCAGGATTCCCGGAGCCGTTGCCCACGAGCCGCGCCCCCAACCCATGCCCCGGAACAGAGAGAGGGACGAGTTGAAGCAGGCCGAGGAAGCGTCATTCGTCGATCTCATCGCCTGTGAGCGTGACTGCCGGTCGTGCAGCTACGCGGCAGCCCTCGACTGTGACGGCAACTGCGGTGTCTGCCCTCACAACAGCTACTGTCCCTGCGTGAACCCCGTCGTCGCCCGGAGCAAGTC
>JACDAH010000353.1 GCA_013695505.1 Chloroflexota bacterium
ACCCGGGCCGGCGCCGGCGGCTCGAGGAACGTCGACGCCAGCGTCGGCCATGCAGCCTCGGCAAAGACCGTGGCCGGTGATCCGTCGAGGACGATCCGCCCCTCGCGCATTACGATCACGCGCTCGACCGCATCGGCCACGAACTGCATGTCGTGGCTGATCGCGATCACCGTCCGGCCCTCCGCCGCGAGCGACCCAACGATGCGGTGGATCCGCTCGACGCCGAGCGCGTCCTGACCGGTGGTCGGCTCATCGAGAATTACGACCGGCGTGCCCATGGCCAGGACGGAGGCCAAGGCGAGCAGCTTGCGGCGCGAGTAGCCAAGGTCGTACGGGTTGGTCTGAGCATCCTTTTCGAGCCCGGTCGCAACCAGCGCCGCGTCCACGGCGAGCTCCAGCTCGGCGCCTCTCCGGCCCAGGTTGCGCGGCCCGAAGGCGACCTCGTTCCGCACATTGCTCGCGAAGATCTGGCGATCCGGGTCCTGGAAGGCCAGTCCGATCGTCGTCGCGAGATGGGCGACCCGCCGGCCTCGGGCGTCGGCGCCGTCGACGAAGACCTGGCCCTCGGTCGGCCGGAGGAGCCCGTTGAAGTGCCGGACGAGGGTCGACTTGCCCGAGCCGTTCTGGCCGACCACGGCTACCCGCTCGCCCGGCGCAAACCTGACGTCGACGCCGTCGAGGGCTCGCGTCCCGTCTGGATAGACGTGGGCCAGCCGGTCGGTCCGGATCACGTCCGCGGCCGGGGTCACGTCGTTGCCTCCCGAACGGCCGCCGTCACGACGTCCCGGTCGACACCGCGCTCCGCGAGCGCTCGGGTCAGGCGGACCCGAGCGGGCGGCTCGACGCCGAGGCCACGGAGATGAGAATCCTCAAAGACCTCGTCGGTCGGCCCGTTGCGGACGATCCGCCCACCGACGATGACCACGATCCGGGTGCATAACCCGTCGAGCAGGTCGGTCTTGTGCTCAGCGATCAGGAGCGAGGTGCCGGCCGCGGCGAGTGCCCGTAGCGCCTCGCCGACGAGGCGTGTCCCGGCGGGATCGAGCTGGCTCGTTGGTTCGTCGAGAATGAGGGCGGTCGGCCGGAGCGCGAGGACGGAGGCGAGCGCCACGAGCTGACCCTGGCCACCTGAGAGGCGTCCTGGATCGCGAGGGGCGAGGTGGTCGATCCGGAGGACGGTGAGGGCCTCCTGGACCCGGTCGGCGATCTCGTCGAGTGGCAGGCCGAGGTTTCGAGGACCAAACGCGATCTCTTCCCAGACGGTGACCGCGGTGCCCGACAGCTGCGACAGGGGCTGCTGGAACAGGATCCCGCAGAGGCGTGCCGCTGCGCTCGGGCTGAGGCTCGTGGTGGGCTGGCCGACGAGCGTTGCGATGCCCTCGAGCCGGCCACCGGTGACGTTCGGCGCGAGACCCGCAGCGACCAGGCAGACAGTGCTCTTGCCCGCGTCGTTCGGGCCGACCAATCCGACGATCTCCCCCTGGCGGATCGACACGTCCACGCCGTCGAGGGCCCACGACCGGGACCCCGCGTACTGGAACCGCACCCCGGCGAGATCGATGGCGATGCCTCTGTCGCCCGGCGAGCCCGCCGTCACGGCACGGCCAGGATGCCCGCAACGGACAGGCCAACGAGGAGCAGGGATCCGATCCCCAGGCTCCAGCGCAGGATCCTCTCGACGGCTTGGTCCGGCATCGCGCGGATGACGGTCCGTCGGCCGGTGGCGGTGAACGCACGCGCTTCGAGGGCCATCGTCCGCTCTTCGACGTCACCGAGGGCGCCTATCACCATCGGTCCCGCCAGCGGAACGACGCCGCGAGCTCGGCGGAGAGGCGAGCCTTCCGTGTCCATGCCCCGCGCCCGCTGCGACTCGACGATCTCACCGGCCCGCTCGAGCATCCGCGGCACCGTTCCAATTGCCGTTCCGATCACGAAGATGGCGCGCCGTCCGACGCCGCGCCGCTCGAGGTCGGACAGGAGATCGTCGGTCGGCGTCGTCAGGGAGAAGGCGGCGACCGATAGAGCGAATGCGACCACCCGCAGCGCCCCCTGCAGACCAGCCACGAGCCCGGCGCCGGTCGCATCGAACGGGCCGAGGCGCAGGATCACGTCTGTCGCGCCGGGAAAGAAGAACGTGTTGACGAGCAGGATCGACGCCAGGAGCGGAGTGCTCGCGAGGAGGTAAAGCCGAAGCGACTGACCGACACCGGCAATCGCAACGATCACCGCGACGACCACGAGGATCGCGAGCGGGCCCGTCCAGCCTCGGACGCCGAAAGCGATCAGGGCGGTGGAGAACGCGACGACCAGCTTCGTCGTTGGGTTGAGCGAGCGGTAGCGCCCGCTGGATGGGCGGACGACGAAGTCCGGGATTCGTCCAGGCGTGTCGCTCGGTGGGTGGTCTTCGGTCGTCAGATCAGCGGTTCCGATCGATTCGGTCGTCCACCAGCTTTTCGCCGAGCGGGAACCGGGCCACGATCCGACGCGACAGTCCCGCCAGGATAATGAAGACCACGAAGCTCGTGATTGTCTTGTCGATCGGGTCGCTGAACAGGCCTTGGCCGAGCGAGGCCTGGAGCACGTCCGCTCCGCCCTTCCGGAGGGCGGCCACGATGAGATCCGCGCCGGAGCCAGTCACCCCGCCAAACGCGATCGCCGCGATCGGTGCAGAGACGAACGCCGCGACGATCCCCGTCACGACGCCCGCGACGGCCACGTAGAAGCCTGCGAGGTCGCGACGGAGCCAGATGAATGCGGCGACGACGACGGCAGCGATCGACGCGATCGCGATCGCAGCCGTGTAGACCCAGCTCGGATAGCCACCGACATTCGGGTCCGTGTAGGCCGGGTTGCTGAAGATCGGGATCGCGATCACGAAGACGAGCACCGCGCCGATGATCGCGAACAGGATCAGCCTCCGGCCGCTCGCGGGACGTGACCGATAGATGCCGAGGTTGCCCCAGAGGCCCGCGAGCAGGCCGATCACGCCGGCGGTGATCGCGAACGGACCGATCGTTCCCCCACCGATGCCCGGTGCGTACTGCCAGATCAGATTGGACAGGATCCCCGTTGCCGCGCCAGCGAGGGGGCCTGCGAGGACGCCGACCAGGATGGTTCCGATCGAATCCAGGTAGATCGGCAGCTTCAGGACGGTCTGGACCGTGTAGCCGAGGACGATATTGATCGCAATCGCGACCGGCATCAACGTGATGACGCGCGTACTGAACGAGCCCATCGACGACCCTCCAATCGAGCCGCCGGCATCTGCCGCCGGATCCAGCCCTCCGCGGGTAGTGTGCTACGTCGAGCGGGCCGCTGCCAGTCTCCCGACCCGTTCCACGAACCGACGCATGAACTCCGGCGCGTCGGCCTCGACCGCGACGTCGACGTTCGGCGGCTGGCCCCACACGCCGCGCCAGTCGGCGACGGTCTCGCCGGTCGTCAGCGTCCCTCCGAGCTCGATGTCGACCGCGATCGTCCTCGTCCGGATCAGCGACGGATCGAGGGCCGCGGCAACCGCGAGCGGATCGTGGATGAAGGCGCCGTAGAAGCCGTCGTACCGAGCGTGGAACTCCATGTAGAACCGCAGCGCATCGGCGATGTAGCGAACGATCGGGTTGCTCGCCACCGAGCGCGTCGCCTGCATGGGGTCCTCGCCCCGGGCGAGGGCGAGCGAATCGTCGGGCGTGCTGCCCGCGGCACGGGCGAGGGCGACGACGTCGTCGGGCACGATCTTCGCCTGCTCGGTGACGTCGAGCCCGAGCGCGACTGCCCGCGGGTGCCCGTTCGCGGTGGCCGATTCGCCCCACGCTGCGAACGCGATCTTCGCCGCCTCGGGATCGCAGTGGATGTTCCACTCGGTGGTCGGCGCGGTGTTGCCGGGATGGCGGTAGGCGCCGCCCATCAGGACCCAACCCTTGAGCAAGTGCGGCAGCTCCGGCTCGCGGAGGAGCGCGATCGCGAGGTTCGTCAGCGGCCCGCACGTCACGAGCGTGATCTCGCCGGGTCGGCGGCGGGCCGCGTCAATGATCACGTCGACCCCGTTGCGGTCGCTCAGGGGACGGCTCGGCGGCGGCAGCTCGGCGTGGCCGAGGCCCTGCGGGCCGTGGGTCTCCGGCGTCGTCTCGATGGGCCGGACGATCGGGCGATCACGGCCGAGGGCGACCTCGATGTCGGTTCGGCCGGCGAGCTCCAGGACCGAGCGGGTATTGCGCTCGACCTGGTGGGCGTCGACGTTGCCGCCGACGCATGTGACCGCGACGATCTCGGCTTCGGGCGACGCGGCCGCGTAGAGGAGCGCGAGCGAATCGTCGATCCCGGTGTCGACATCGAGGATCAGGGGGATCGTGCCGGTCATCGGATGTGACGGTAGCGCACGTGACCTGCGCCCGCGGCAAGCGCCAGTCCCGCCATCGGCATTCCTGCGGCCGCTCCCGGCCGCTCCCGGGTGCTCCCCGAGGAGCATTCCGCCTGTCAGGCGCATTCACCAGTGTGCGGCCATCGCGGCGGCCAGCACGAAGGCGACGACAAGTCCTTAGCGGTGGTGCAATCGTCAGCGCCAGCCGAGGTCCGGGGCCACGTGGCGCAGGACACTGTCAAGGACGTGGGCGTTGTAGTCGACGCCGAGCTGGTTCGGGATGGTCAGGAGAAGGGTGTCCGCCGCGGCAATCGCCTCGTCCACGGCGAGCTCCTTCACCAGCTTGTCGGGTTCGCCCGCGTACGACTTGCCGAAGCGAGCGGCGCCGCCGTCCAGGTAGCCGACCTGGTCTTCGCTGTCGGTTTCCCGCCCGAAATACATCCGGTCCTGATCGCTGACGATCGGGAAGATGCTGCGGCTGACCGACACACGCGGCTCACGTTGGTGGCCGGCGATCTTCCAGGCATCCCGGAACCGCTGGATCTGTTCGGCCTGGAGCTGGTGAAAGGGCACGCCGGTGTCCTCGGTGAGGAGCGTCGAGCTCATGAGATTCATGCCCTGCTCGGCCGTCCACTCAGCCGTGTTGCGGTTCCCCGCGCCCCACCAGATCCGGTCGCGGAGGCCGGGCGAGTGCGGCTCGATCCGAAGCAGGCCGGGCGGGTTCGGGAACATCGGGCGCGGGTTGGGCTGGGCGAACCCCTCACCCTTGATCACCTCGAGGAACACCCCCGTGTTCTCTCGAGCCATGGCGGCGTGGTCGGAGCCGTCGGCGGGCTCATGGCCGAAGTAGCGGAACCCGTCGATCACCTGTTCCGGTGACCCCCGGCTGATCCCCAACTGAAGCCTGCCGCCTGAGATGAGGTCGGCCGCGCCGGCGTCCTCGGCCATGTAGAGCGGGTTCTCATAGCGCATGTCGATCACGGCGGTCCCGATCTCAATCCGGCTCGTCTTCGCCCCGATCGCGGCGAGGAGCGGGAAGGGCGAGGACAGCTGGGACGCGAAGTGGTGCACCCGGAAGAAGGCCCCGTCGGCGCCCAGCTCCTCGGCCGCGACCGCAAGATCGATGGACTGGAGGAGGGCATCGGAAGCGGAGCGGGTCTGCGAGTGCGGCGACGGCGTCCAGTGGCCGAACGACAGGAACCCGATCTTCTTCATGACCGATGGTGTTGCATGGTCAACGAATTCTAGCGGTGGCCCGCGAGAACGCCCTCGGGGACAGACCGCCCTCGGGCACAGACCGCCTCGGGGACGGGTCGCGCCAGCTCGATCGCCCAGACCGCCCGATCGCGGCCGGCGCCAAGGCGCCGCGCCCACGACGACCCGCTCGCGCGGATGACCGCGTCCCCGGCCGGCGCGAAGCCGGTGAGGGTGAGACCGACCCTCGCCCATCGGCAGGCAAGGCGCTCACAGTCCGCGATCGTCAGCGGAGCGATATCCAGGCGGTCACGCGGATCGATCGAGACGAGGGCGCCGATCCGACCACCCGGCGTCACCAGCAGCGCGATGCCGGCCGCCGCCGCGCGGGCATCGTCAAGGGCCAGCGCGCCACGCAGCAACGAGCCCCACGGAAACAGGATGGTGACCTCGGCTGCGATCCCGTGGAGCGCCGCTGGCGGTCGCTCCGCGGCCGCAACGACGAACTGGGCGTTGGGCAGCCCGCCCCTGGCGGTCGGGCGTCCGGCACGGAGCGACGCCTCGGCCATCCCTGTGGCGGATGCGTCGACGCCGACGACCAGCGCATCTGGATCCTGCCGGGCGCGCCCAAGGACCGCTCGGCCGTCGCCGGTGCCCAGGTCGATGACGACCCGCTCGGCGCGACCGATGAGAGGATCGAGTTAGCCGACGTCCACCTCGTGGATGCGCCGGCCGATGACGCGTCGCATGGCCGGGAATCTACACTGCCCCGGTGCCATCGTTCCCGCCGCCGATCAGGGCCTACGAGCGACGCCCCGCCGCCGTTCGCGCCTGGGACCCGAACGTGCTCGCCGTGGCCGCCCGTGTGATCGGGATCATCCGCGAGGCGCGGCCCGACCTTCACGTCGAGCACATCGGCAGCACCGCGGTCCCGGGACTGCCCGGCAAGGGGATCATCGATCTCGGGACCGAAGCCGACGCCGCCGACATTCCCGCGATCACCGACGCGATGTATGCCATCGGCTTCGGGCCGCAGCCGGGCCCGGCGCCGTGGCCGCCGACCCGGCCGATGCACGTCGGCTCCGTGGTCGACGGCGGCGTGGAATACCGGATCCACTTCCATGTCCACCCGCGGGGGACTCGGGACCTCGCCAAGGACCTCCGGTTCCGCGACGCCCTCCGCGCCGACCCTGCCCTGGTCGAGGGCTACGCTCGGATCAAGAGCGAGATCGTCGACCGGGCCGGTGGTCCTCTCGACGGCGCGATCTACCAGGCCGAGAAGGGTGGCTGGATCCTCGACGTGTACGACCGACTCGGGATCGAGCGGCCGGCCAATGTCGGGAGCGGGCCGATCGGCGAGGCCGGCAGCGACTCGAAGAGCGACACAGGAGGCAGCACATGACAGACGGATCTCCGACGACCACTGAGGCACGCGTCGGGATCGTGGTCGGCAGCCGCTCCGACATCGGCGCGGCCGAGCGGGCGATGGCCGTCCTCGACGAGCTCGACGTCGGCTCGGAGATCCGGGTGATCTCGGCCCATCGCGCGCCGGACCTGCTCACCCGTTTCATCGACGGCGCGGAGGCGCGCGGGATCCGGGCCTTCATCGCGATCGCCGGTCTGGCCGCCCACCTACCCGGCGTCGTGGCATCGCAGACGACCCGACCCGTGATCGGCGTCCCGATGGCCGGTGGCGTGTCCGACGGCCTCGACGCCCTGCTCGCCATCGTCCAGATGCCGAAAGGCGTGCCGGTGGCGACGGTCGGCGTCGGCAACGGCGAGAACGCGGCGCTGCTCGCCGCGGCGATCCTGGCTGTGTCCGATCCGGCCCTCGGGGCGCGACTCGCCGCCCGCCGGTCCTCCCAGGCCGCGGCGATCGCCGCCGATCCGGCCAACGAGGGCCTCTAATTCGGCGCCCGAACCTCGGCTGTGTTTCCGGTTGACGTTTCCCGTGGTTGACCGGATGCCGAAGATCCGATGTGCCTGCTCGGCAGGCTGATCAGGGTCGCTGATCGATCGAGCCGATCGCACGCTCAGCCGCCACGCAGTTCCGACGTCAGCGGCGCGATCCGGGGGCGGGCCATGCACGTTGAGACTCGATTTGATCAGCCAGCTTGATCTCGTCGTCGCGGTTGCTGAGTGGTTTTGAACCCGCGGTTCGACCGCGGTGCCCGCGCGGAACGCCGGTAGACGGATCGCGCCGGTCGATCGGGTGCGGGTCCATCGGGTCGATCGCCCGTCGGTCGTACACTCGGCGCCATGGACGATGAACGCTGGGAAGCCGGCATGCCGGTCCTCGACCGCCAGCCGGTCGCGGGCGCCCGCGCGGTCACGCCGGCCACATCCCGCCTGGTCCCGAAGCTCCCACCGAGCCTCCAGGGCCTCCCGCCACGGTCCGTTCCCGAGACCGCCCCGACCCCCCTCCAGAAGCACTACGTCCTGCTTTCGGTGCCCGTCCTGATCCTGGGCGCGATCGCCATCACTGCCCTCGAGCTCGGGACGCCGCTCGGCAGCCCGCTGGTCAAATTCTGCGTCCTCGTTGCCGCGCCGCTCCTCGTCATCACCACGGCCGATGCGGTTGTCCGGATCTGGCGCTCGGCGTGGGCATGGATGGCGGTCGATCGGACCAAGGGCATGTTCCGGCTGGCGTGGGTCGCGACCAGCCTCGTCGGCCTCGCGGCGCTCGTGGCCGCGGCGACGGTGGCGGTGCTCGCATGATTGCGGTCGGTCCGTGACGAGCGGCGGCTTCGATCCGGGTGAGATGCTCGACAGCTTCGGTCGCGGCCCGGACGCGCGCTCGACCGGGATCCCATCCGGCGGTGGCGTCCCGCCGTGGATGGCCGAGATGCTCAACTACTGTTCGCG
>JACDAH010000355.1 GCA_013695505.1 Chloroflexota bacterium
GCTGGCGGAGACGTCGACGGCGGCGGGCGAGCCGATGAACTGGACCACGATCACCCGGATCACCGTCCCGTCCCGGCGAGCGACGATCGCATGGGCGAGCTCGTGGGCGATGACGCTCAACATGAACCCGAGCGAGCCCACTAGCCCGATGATCCAGGTGACCGCGGGTTCGATCTCCGGCTGGATCTCGGTCAGGCGCCGGGCGACGATCACCGTGATGACGGCGACGATGAAGACCCACGAGGAGTGGAGGCGGACCTCGAACCCGAAGATCCGGGCGACCGGGATGCCGTTCAACGGGCCGCCTCGACACCGGCGGCCGCCGCACTGGCCGCTTCAGCACTGTCGGCCGCGACGACGGACGTCGATCTGGCGATCGCCCGCCGGGCGCGGCGCGCGGCCACGACCGACACGATCGCGGCGATGACAACGATGACGGCGCCGAGGACGGTCGTCGTTTCCGACCAGAAGTCGAACGGGAAGAGCTGGACGAGCCGGTCCGTCCGTGGATCGAACGTGTACGAGCCGCCGGGAAAGAAGAGCCGGTGAAAGAGCTCGAAGACGGCGTCGAAGGCGACCGCGGCGATGACCCCGGCCACGACGATCCCGACGATCAGCCAGCGCATTCCTGACGTCACGGCCCGCCAGGCTCGCTCGGGATGGCCCATCCGACGGGCGCCGGCGGCGAGGGCGAAGAGCCCGACAGCGGCGACCAGGGCCAGGAGCCCGAAGCCCGCGAACACGCCGCGGACGTCGCGCATATGGGCCCGCTCGCGCTCCTCGAGGACGGGAAGCCCGGCGATCTCGACCGCGAAGTCCGGCGGACCGAGGACGAGGTCGTGCAGGATCGCGCTCGTCGCGGTCCGGAGGCTCGCCTCGTCGTAGCCGGTCAAGCCGCCGGCGTTCGTCCGGCTCTGCTCGAAGCCGATCCAGACCGGTGTCAGGAACGGCAGGATGGCGATGGCGATCACGACGATCGCGGCGGCGAGCGCCGTCCCCAGCGCCGCAGCCCGCTCGGGCAGGGTCCGCGCAGGGGACGGGTCTGGAGTCACCGCCGCATGGTAGACCGGAGGGACCTCGTGTGCCGCCGACCCCTCTCCGGCGCGGCCGCGGCCAGGTCAGTCCTCGAGGGTACGTGCCTGGTCCCACCAGCCCGAGGAGGTCAGGTCATCGGGCGGGTCCATGTTCAGCTCCGTGGCGGCGCTGTCCAGCCGCTCGCGAAAGGTGTCGAGATCGAGGCCGAGGATGTCGTGCAGGCCTTCGATCCTGGCCTGCATCAGGAGCTGGTGATCCTCCGGCCCGAAGCTCGCGAGGTTGAGCATGAGGGCCTCGTCGCGCCACATCAGGACGTCGTTGGTGGTCGCGGCGACCTGGTCGGCCAGCGTCTGGCGACGCGTCGCGGTCTCGCTCACCTCGAGAAGCAGGCCGGTGGTGAAGATTCCCTGGTGTTCGAGACGGTCGAGATGGACCTGCTCGATCCGGGTCAGCTCTCCGATCGGGGGCACAGCGGCGGTCGACCTCAGCGGCGGAAGGGTGAGTCTCGATGATGCCACGCCTGGCCGCGCCAACGCACGGCGCGGCTACCATCTTCACCATGCCGCCGATCCGACCCCGCCGCCTCGTCCCCGGCGACGCGGTCGCGGTCCTCAGCCCCTCTTGGGGCGGGCCGGCGGCGTTCCCCGACGTGTTCGATCATGGCCTCGACGTCCTGCGCGGTTGGGGCCTCGAGATCCGCGAGTACCCGTCGACCCGCGCTCCGGCCGGCCGCCTCGCCGCTGACCCCCGCTTCCGGACGGACGACCTGAACGCCGCGTTCGCCGATCCGTCCGTGCGGGCGGTGGTCGCGTCGATCGGCGGCGACGACTCGATCCGGCTCCTGCCCCACATCGACCTCGCGGCGATCGCGGCGAACCCGAAGATCCTCATGGGCTACTCGGACACGACGACCCTCCTGGCCGCGGTCCGCCGGGCCGGCCTGGTCGCGTTCCACGGCCCGTCGGTCATGGCGGGCATCGCGCAGATGGGCACCCTCCCGGCGAGCTACCGCGACCACGTCCGCCAGATGCTGTTCGAACCGGCCGCGACCCACGACTACGTTTCGTACGGCTCGTTTGTCGAGGGCTATCCGGACTGGGGCGATCCGGCCCGCGTCGGCCAGGCGAACCCGCTCCAAGCCGATGACGGCTGGCACGTCGTCCAGGGCGCGGGACGGGTGACCGGCGAGCTGTTCGGGGGCTGCCTCGAGGTCCTAGACTGGATCCGCGGGACGCCGGTCTGGCCGGTCGGCGACGAGTGGGACGGCAAGCTGCTGTTCACCGAGCCGTCCGAGGAGATCCCGACTCGAACCCAGGTCGAGCGCATGCTTCGGTCATTTGGCGTGCTCGCCATCTTCGATCGCGTGTCCGGGATCCTCGTCGGTCGCGCCCGGGACCAGACAGCAGAGCAGAAGGCCGCCCTCGAGGAAACGCTCCGGGCCGTCGTCGGCACGGAGTTCGGCCGCCCCGACCTCCCGATCGTCGCCAACCTCGACTTCGGCCACACCGACCCGCAATGGGTCCTGCCGATCGGTGTGGAAGCCGAGCTGGACGTCGACCGCCGGACCCTCCGGCTCGTGGAGCCCTGGCTCGTGTGACGGCTCGGCGAGGGTGCCGCTGCCGTTACGGGGCCCGACGTGCCAGAGAGCCGGGCGTCCATTCGTCGCTCACGTGTCATCCCGCCGTCTGCCCTTCAACGCCTGGGTTGAGGTCCGGCGAATACGCTCGACACGAACGCACGGGAGGTTTCACCATGTCCACCGACAACAACAAGGCGATCGTCCGCCGATTCGTCGACGAGATCTTCGTCCAGGGACGGCGCGAGACCGTCGACGAGCTCCTTGCCGACGACTTCGTCGCCCATACGTGGCCGTCGACCGGCCATCCGAAGGACGATCTGAAGGCCGCCATCGACCGGACCTCGAAGGGCCTGGCCAACCGCAGCTTCGACATCGAGGACATGATCGCCGAGGGCGGCAGCGTCGCCGTCCGCGTCACCACCTCGGCGACCCAGGTTGGCCCATTCATGGGTCTCGAGCCGAGCGGCAAGACCTACTCGATCGCCGAGATCCACATCTTTCGGGTCCGCGATGGCAAGGTCATCGAGCACTGGCACCAGCTCGACCAGATGGGTTTGATGCGCCAGCTCGGCGCGATGCCCGGCCCGAATGGCGAGAAGGCGACCACTCCCGAACCCGAGACGGCGGGCGCCGGTCGCTCCTGACCGGCCGGCCGCGAAGCCTCTCCGGTCGACCGCGCAGCCGCCCTACTCGAGCGGGCGCGCGTCGAGGGGCACGTCCCAGTGCGCCTCGAGCAGCTCGAAGCGGCGGGCTTCCTCGCGCTTGAACGTCGCCTGGTCCGGGTAGAGCCGGGCCGCGATCTCGGCCTCGCTGTGGGACTCCATCGCGGCCCAGTCGCGGTACGTGATCGAGACGAGGATGTCCCAGTCGGCCCGACCGTCGCCGTGGAAGCGAGGCGTGTTCATCTCCACGGCAGTGAACCGGCCGTCCGCGAGCTGCTCGCGCAGGATCGGCCAGTGGTTGCGCCGGAACAGCTCCACGAACTCGTCGTGGGCGCCCCAGCGCGTCCGGTAGAAGTACAGGACGGTGACTTCGCTCATCGTGGTCGGACCTCCCCGGCCGCCGTCCGCAGGAGCTCCCACGCCCGCTCGACGTGGCGTCGCTCCGTCCGGAGGTTGCCGATGGCGAGCCGGATCGTGAACCGGCCCCGCAGCTTCGTGTGGGACAGGAACACCTCACCGGTCCCGTTGACGGTGGCCATGATCGCGGCGTTGTGGGCGTCGAGTGCCGCCTCGTCGGTGGACAGAGCCGGCGGCACGTGGCGGAAGCAGACCGTCGAGAACGGCACCGGGGCGAGGAGCTCCCAGTCGGGTGCCGCCTCGATGTCCGCGGCGAACGCCCGGGTCAGATCGAGGTGGTTGCGGATCCGGCGGCGGAGCCCGTCGAGGCCGAACCACCGGAGCTGGATCCAGACCTTCAGGGCACGCATCCGCCGCCCGAGCTGGGGCGTGTACTCGTTGTAGTTCCGCTCCGTGCCGGCGCCTCCGACCGTCCGCAGGTACTCCGGGACCAGGCTGAACGCGTCGCGCACGACATCGAACCGACGGCTCAGCAGGAGCGACGCGTCGACGGGCGTCCAGAGCCACTTGTGCGGGTTGACGACGATCGAATCCGCTCGCTCCCAGCCCGAGAACGGAGCGCGCAGCCCCGGGTCGATGGCGACCGCGCCGGCATAGGCCGCATCGACATGCAGCCAGACGCCCTCGCGCTCGGCGATGTTGGCCATGGTGGACACCGGATCGACCGACGTGCTGGATGTCGTCCCGACCGTGGCGACGATCGCGATCGGCAACGTGCGGGCAGCCCGGTCCGCGGCGATCGCCGCCTCGAGTGCCTCAGGCACAAGCTCGAAGCGGTCGTTGGTCGGGATCCGGACCAGTGAAGCCCGACCGAGCCCGAGCGTCATGCACGCCTTCTCGATCGAGGAGTGCGCCTCCTCCGACGCGTACACCCGGAGCTCGGACACGTCCGTCCGCCCGGCGATCCCCTCCGCCGCGGCATCGATGCCGGCGGCCTGGCGCGCTGCCGCCAGGGCGATCAGCGACGACGTCGAGGCGGTGTCCGTGAGCAGGCCGTCGAATGCGTCGGGCAGGCCGAGCGCCCGACGCAGCCAGCCGACGACGACCTGCTCGAGCTCGGTCCCCGACGGCGAGGTCCGCCACAGCATCGGGTTCTGGCCGAGGGCCGCCGTCAGCATCTCGCCGAGGATCCCAGGACCCGATGCGGTCGAGGCGAAATAGGCAAAGAAGCCGGGGTGCTGCCAGGCGGTCGCGTTCGGCTCGATCAGCGCGAGGTAGTCGGCCAGGATCGACTCGAGCGGCTCGGGCTGCTCCGGTGCGGCCTCGGGCAGCTGGGCCGCCACCGATCCCGGCGAAATCGCGGGCAGCACCGCGTAACGCTCGACATCGCTCAGGTAGTCGGCCATGACATCGACGACCCGGTGGGCGGCCGCCCGGAAGGTCTCAGGGTCCATGTCGGCGAGGCCGGCGAGCTGCTCGGGATCGAGGAGATCCGCGTCGGCCGGCACCGATTGATCGGTCGTCATCTCGGGAAGCCTAACCGGTGGCCGCGGTCCCGGGACAGAGTGAGGCCCCGCGACTCGGAGGGCGGTCGCAGGGCCTCGGTCCCCGGGAAATGCAGATTTGTGAGGGCGGCACGGCGATCCTCGTTGACCAATACGCACCCAGGCCGGTGTTCGGATCACTGACGCAGCCGAATCGGGGGGCTGGCGCCTGAAGCCGGCAGCGGGGGCGGCCTGCGACACCCCGCGGAGGATCGCGGAGCCGGATCGCGGAGCCGGATCGGGGGTCCGGCCCGGCGCGACTGGAGCGAGTGTGTGCCTTCCGATGCTCCAACGTCGGCAGGGACGGCGGACCCACCCCCCGGCAGGTCCGCCGACCAGGCACGCCGCGATTGTGACGAACCGTGGCTGCCTGTCATGACGGGCTGTCATCCGTCCGCAACATTCGACCCATCGCAGCTGCCGCGGGCGCGAGCACCCGAGCGTCACCATCGAGCGGTGACGATCCGGCTCGCCCGTCCCGAACACATCACCGTCCGGCGCCTGTCTCCCCCGCCGACCTCGACCGACCCCCTTCCGACACCGACGCTTGCCTTCCTCGTCGGCGCCATGATTCGCGGACTCCTCGTCGGGGCGGCGATCGGCATCCTGGTCGTCTCCGGACACACGGGCGCCGTGTCGGTCACAACGATCGGGATCATCGCGATTGGAGTGGCGCTGCTGAGCTGGGAGCCGTGACCGTTCAGGCCGGGGAAAACGCCCCGGTCGAGGTCCACCTGCCGGATGGCGGGCACGTGATCCTGGGGTTCGCCGACGTCGGCGCCC
>JACDAH010000366.1 GCA_013695505.1 Chloroflexota bacterium
GCCGGGAGCCGGGTCGTGAACGACGCCGCGAGCGACGCGACGCCGTCGCCCGATGATGCGCCGGCGGCGGTGCCCGCCGTTCCCGTCGTCGGCCAGGGCGATGCCCTGCTGACCATCACGGATCTGACTGTTCACTTCCCGATCCGGAACGGGTTCCTGGACACGATTCTGCGACGGACCCGAGGCGTCGTGCGGGCCGTCGACGGGATCGACCTGACCCTTCACCGCGGTGAAGTGCTCGGGCTCGTCGGCGAGTCCGGCAGCGGCAAGACGACGACCGGCCGGGTGATCGTCAAGCTGACCCGCCAGACCGGCGGCGCGGTCGCGTTCGACGGCACGGATGTGAGCCGCCTCTGGGGGACGAGGCGGCTCCGCGCGTATCGGCGGCGGGTGCAGCTGATCTTCCAGGACCCGTACGAGACGCTGAACCCGAAGCAGACGATCTTCGACTTCGTCGCGGAGCCGCTCGTCGTGAACAGGATCGGACCCGACGCCGCGGACCGCCGCCGGCGCGTGTTCGAAGCGCTCGAGGCCGCCGGCATGCGCCCGGCCGGGGACTTCGCGTTCCGCTATCCCCACGAGCTGTCGGGCGGCCAGCGCCAGCGCGTCGTGATCGCCGGCGCCCTCGTCATGGGGCCCGAGCTGATCGTCGCCGATGAGCCAGTCTCGATGCTCGACGTCTCGATCCGGACCGAGCTGCTCCGGCTGATGCTCGATCTCCGGGCGGAGCGCGGCCTGACCTACCTGTTCATCACGCACGACCTGTCGCTGGCGTGGGTGATCGCCGATCGGATCGCGGTCATGTACCTCGGCAAGATCATGGAGATCGGCCCGGCCGAGCGGGTCATCCGGAGCCCGCACAACCCGTACACCCAGGCGCTCGTGTCCGTCTCGCCGTCGCCCGATCCGCCGACGGCGGGCACCCGGGCGAAGCGGACGATCCTCGTCGGCGAGACGCCCGACGCCGCCCATGTTCCGAGCGGCTGCCGGTTCCATCCACGCTGCCCCTACGTCTTCGACCGGTGCCGGGTGGAGGAGCCGCCGCTGTTCGACGTCGGCGGCGGGCAGCAGGCCGCGTGCTGGCTGGCCGAAGGCGGGCGGTCGCTGCCGGTCCTGCCACCGCACGAGCTGGGTCAGGTCGTCCAGCCAGGGATCGCCGCCCCGGTATCGGCGGTCAGCCCCCCGGATCGCTGAGCCCGGCACGCCTTCGTCCGTCGAGTCAGCCGATCGTTCGGTCGTCGTGTGGCTCGGCGGGTTGCCGGATGCCTCGGTCCGGCAGGGCTCGGATCAGCGGGTGGAGTCGCCGCCCTCCAGGGCCCGATAGACGGCCCAGCCGATGACCGCGCCGACGAGCGGCCCGGCGATCCAGACGATGATGCTCGAGTCGATCGACCCGCCGACGAGCGCGGGCGCGAGCGAACGGGCCGGATTGACCGACGCACCGCTGAACGGGATGCCCGCGAAATGGATCACCGTCAGGGTCAGCGGGATCGCGAACGCGGCGTGGTTCGGGGCGCGCTTGGTGACCGTCAGGATCACGAGCAGGAAGATCGCCGTGAGGAGCACCTCCACGGCGAAGGCCTGGACCCCCCGATCCTTCGGAAAGCCGCTGGCCGTCGACAGGACGGCTGCCTGATTCGCGACCAGCAGGACGACTCCCGAGGCCGCGATCGCGCCGATGACCTGGGCGACGATGTAGCCGAGCGCGTTCATCGCGTCGATCCGCCGGTCGAGGAGCGCGCCGATGGTGACTGCCGGATTGAAGTGCCCGCCCGATACGTACCCCACCGACTGGATCGCGGCGAGCAGCCCAAGGCCGAACCCGAACGGCACGACGACCAGGATCGGAGCGCTGGTCGCCGTTGCGGCCACGATCGTCATCGACCCGACGACGACCAGAATGAAGGTCCCGACCAGCTCGGCCAGGTATTTGCGTGCGTCCATCCCATCCTCCAGTGCACGAACCCCCGTCACCCGCCGGCCCGAAGTATCGCAACTCCGGGCGGCAGCCGGCGGTCCCCGGTGCAGGATGGGGATCTGAGCAGGCGTCCGCTCAGGCAGCGATCGCGATCGGCTCCGGGTCGTTGGCGATGTCGACGGTGACACGGCAGTCCGGGCAGTCGACGCGCGAGGCATCGAGGCTGTCGAGGACCAGCTCCGCGTCACACCAAGTGCAATCGATGGTGATCATGCCCGGAGGATGGGAGCCGGTTGTGACAGCTAGCGTGTCACGACTGAATTCGTGATTACGAATTCGGCCCGCCATAGCGGAAGCAGCTCGAGACGTGGTCGTCGACGAGGCCGATGCTCTGCATCAGGGCGTACACGATCGTCGAGCCGACGAACCGGAACCCCCGCCGGCGGAGATCGGCGGACAGCGTGTCCGAGGCGGGCGTTCGGGTCGGGATCTCGCCGGCGACCGCGTCGACGCCGAGTCGCGCCGGTGGCCCGAGCACGATCGACGCGAGATACGCGTCCACCGACCCGAACTCCCGGGCGATCTCCAGCCAGGCGGCCGCGTTCCCGATCGTGGCCTCGATCTTCGCCCGGTTCCGGACGATCCCGCTGTCAGCCATCAGGCGCGCCCGATCCTCGTCGTCGAAAGCCGCGACTCGGGCCGGCACGAAGCCGCGGAACGCGGTTCGGAACGCGTCGCGCTTGTGGAGGATGGTCGACCAGCTCAGGCCGGCTTGGAACGACTCGAGGGCGAGGCGCTCGAACAGCTCGACGTCGTCATGGCAGGGCACTCCCCACTCATCGTCGTGATAGCGGACCATCGCCGGATCGGGGCTGTCGCTCGCGGCGCTCGACCACGAGCAGCGAGCGAGGGCGGGGTCGAAGGTCGGCTCGGCCATGGCTCGGACGATACCCGGCGGGGCCGGGCTCGCGCTCAGGGGATCGGGGCGGTGTCGAACAGGGTCCCGCGGAGCGGCGGATCGGCCGCCGGCCGGCCCGCGTTGAAGGCCGAGACGAACACGCCGCCCGATACGGTCTTCGTACCGAGGCTCCCGGTCAGGGTGACGCTGATGAGCCGTTTCGAGACCCCGCGCCGGCTCAGGTCGATGGCGCTCAGCGTCCCGACGTTCGTGCGCTGGTCCTTGGCGAGGATGGCGCTCAGCGCCTCTGCCGTGTACGTCGCCGTCTTCCATGTCGCGTACGGCGACGCCTTGTCGTACGAGGTGCCATCGGGCGCTCGGTCGCTCCGTCCTCGGAGGTAGGGCAGGGGACCTGCGACGATCGCTCCCGTCGAGCTCACATAGACGTTCTCGTTGTTCTCCGTCCAGCCGCCATCGGCCGAGTGGAACAGGGCATTGGCGACGGCGGTGCCGCTCAGGAGGACCTTTCCCGATGTTGCGGCGATCGCGGCATTGCCCGCGGCGGTCTCGGCCTTCCGACCGCGATAGACCTGCGACCGGGTGTCGTCGTAGACATCGAAGACGAGCGTCGGTCGGAGATGGGCAAGGGCGTACGAGCGGGCGGCGATGGCCTGGACCTTCAGCGCTTCGGCCGGCCAGGACGAGGGCATCTCGAGCGGGACGACGCCGCGGAGATAGCGGTCGACGCCGAGGCTGTTGATCACCATCGCGGTCTTCGTCAGGTGGAGCCGGAAGATGCCGCGATAGACGTTGGTGGTCGTGGCCTTCGACACCAGCTGGAGCAGGGTCGTCGAGTTGACCGGTCGAACGTAGACGTCGCCACTCACCCTCGCGCTGTGGAGGACGTCGCCGGTCGACGACGCGACCCTGAGGGCCCAGGTCGTCGCGCCGGACGCGGTCGGGGCCAGGGTCAGCTTCGCGCCTGCCGGGAAGGTGGTCGCGATCCCGTCGATCGTCCAACCGCCGACGGTACCGACGACCGTCAGCGGCTTGGCGGGTGTGGCCGCGAGGCCGGTCAGCAGGAGGACCCGTACTGCCTTGGTCGGGCTCCGCGTCCCGAGCGTGGTCTTCGCGTAGTAGTGGGCGAGGATCGCCGGGGCGAGCTGGCCGGCGAGGGCTCGCCCGCGGGCGCCGTACTGCGACATTCCGACGCCATGTCCGTAGCCGCGCCCGAAGAACGTCAGGTCACCGAGGGTTGGTGGCGGCACGCCGTCGGCCGAGACGGTCGCGACCCCGAACCCGATGGCCGAGGCGGTGAGCGTGAGAACCAATGCCGCCGTGAGGGCGACGACGGCGGTCGACCAGCCTCGCCGACAACGTCGCGGCGTGGGGCGCCTCGCGGCCCGCCCTTCGCGGCTCCCCGCGCGCGAGGCGAAGGCGG
>JACDAH010000367.1 GCA_013695505.1 Chloroflexota bacterium
AAGCTCGAGCGCGCGACCGAACGCCTGCGCCGCCTCGTCGAGGCGATTCATCTTGGCGAGAATCCCGCCGATGCTCGTGTGTGGCAGAGCACGATCGGGCGCGATCCCGGCGGCCTCGCCGTAGGCATCCACGGCCACCTCGTTGCGGCCCCGCAGCGCGGCGACGTGGCCGCGCCGGAGGGCGTCCTTGTAGCGCTCGTAGAGCGATTCGTTGGCGGTCGCGCCGCCCGGTCGCGGGGCGCGCCTGCCTGATCGCCGGTTGTTGCTCACGCCGCGAGGAGCTCCGCCAGCAGGGCCTTCTGGACGTGGAGGCGGTTTTCGGATTGGTCCCAGATGATGCTCCGTGGCCCGTCCATCACGGACGATGTGATCTCCTCGCCACGATGGGCCGGGAGGCAGTGCATCGCGACCGCGCCGGGCCCGGCCGCCTCCATCAGAGCGTCGTCGACCCGAAAGCGGGCGAACGCGTCGCGGCGGGCCTCCGTCTCGGCTTCCTGGCCCATCGACGTCCAGGCGTCCGTGTAGACGACGTCGGCGCCGCGGACGGCCGTCGTCGGGTCGGTCTCGAAGACGAGCCGGCCGCCGCTCGCGGCCGCAAGCTCCGTTGCCCGCTCGACGATCCGCGGGTTCGGGCCGTAGTCATCGGGGGTAGCGAGGCGGACCTCCAGCCCGAGCATCGCTCCGAGCAGAGCCAGCGAGTGGTACACGTTGTTGCCGTCGCCGACGAACGCGAGGACACGCCCGCGGAGGTCGCCGAAGCGCTCGCGCATCGTGAACAGGTCGGCGAGCGCCTGGCAGGGGTGCTCGCGGAGGGTCAGCCCGTTGATGACCGGGATGGACGCCTGGGCGGCGAGCTCCACGACGACCTCGTGCGGTCCGGTCCGGGCAACGATCGCGTCCACGAACCGCTCGAGGTTGCGGGCGACGTCCCGGACACTCTCGCGCGCGCCCATGACGACATCCTCGGTGAGGTAGATCGCGTGGCCGCCGAGCTGGTTCATTCCGGCCTCGAACGTGACCCGGGTCCGAAGGCTCGGCTTCTGGAACAGCATCGCCAGGGTCCGCCCGGCGAGCGGCGTCGCGACCAGTCCACCGCTCGTGCGCCGGGCGTGGTCCTCGGTCTTGAGCGCCGCCGCCCGCTCGAAGAGCCGCTCGACTTCGTCCGCGCTGAGATCCGCGACCGACAGGAGGTCGCGCCCGCGGAGGGTCGCCGTCGAGACGGAGGTGCTCACGAGGTCATGCTAGTCGCTCGGAGTGGCCGGCCGCGGCTCGGGCACGGATCGGTGCCTCGTGTGGAGGCGCCACGGGAAATCCGGTCGTGGGCGAACCCCTGGAGGGTCGCTGTCGAGACCTACCGCTTCGTGTACTGAGGCGCCTTGCGGGCTCGCTTCAGTCCGTACTTCTTGCGCTCCTTCATCCGCGGATCGCGGGTGAGGAGGCCGGCCTGGCGGAGGGGCAGCCGATTCGTGTCGGCGTCGACCTCGAGCAGCGCCCGGGCGATGCCGTGACGGATCGCGCCGGCCTGGCCCGTGACGCCGCCGCCCTCGACCTTGATCATCGCGTTGTAGTGGCCCTCGGTCCCGGTGACCCGGAACGGCATCCGGACATCCGACTCGTTGATCGCGTTGCCGAAGTGCTCCTCGAGCGACCGTCCGTTGACGACGATCTCACCCTCGCCGGGCAGGAGGCGGACCCGGGCGATCGCGGTCTTGCGACGGCCCGTGCCGGAGAAGAAGGAAGGAATGACCATCGGTTGCTCCTCGTCAGGCAAGCGGCTCAGGCCGCTGGGCCTGATGCGGGTGATCGGTGCCGGGGTAGACCTTCAGCTTGCGGAGCTGCTGGACACCAAGGCGATTGCGCGGAAGCATGCCCTTGACGGCCCGCCGGATGACCTCCTCCGGACGGCGCTCGAGGAGGTGACCGAGGGTCTCCTCCTTGTAGCCCTGGGGATGGCCGCTGTGACGGATGTACAGCTTGGTCTCGCGCTTGTTGCTGCTCACGGCGATGCGCGACGCATTGAGGACGATGACGTGATCGCCCGAATCGAGGTTCGGCGTGTACGTCGGCTTGTGCTTGCCCTCGAGCACGCGCGCGATCCGCGACGCGATGCGGCCGAGCGTCTCGTCCGCCACGTCGACGACGTACCAGCGCCGCTCGATCTCGCTCTCGCGGACCGTGTAGGTCTTCGTGCTCATCGTCTTTCAGTCGTCTCCGTCTGTGTCCTGTCCCGTCTCCGCCGGCCGCCCGAGGGCGACATGCCGGAGGCAGAGCCCGCGGGCCGGGGCCGAGACCCCGTTGCGAGCCGGTGCCCGGGCGGCGAGTGCCTCCCGGACCTCTGTCTCGTTCATTCTTCCGTGACCGACCTCGAGAAGGACGGCCACCATCCGGCGGACCATTCCCCGGAGGAAGGCGTTGGCCCGGACGTCGATCGTCACGAGCTGTCCCTTCCTGCCGATCCGGACCGCATGCACGTTCCGGACCGCCGAGCGGCCCTCGACCACCGCCCCGAAGGCGCTGAAGTCGTGCGGGCCGATGAAGGCCTGCCCGGCTCGGGCCATCGCGTCGATGTCGAGCGGGGCCCGCACCCCGAGCGCGTGGCGCTCGCGAAGCGGACTGCGCGGCCCGTTCCAGACGGTGTAGCGGTACTCCCGGTACCGCGCCGCACGGCGTGGGTGGAACTCCTCTGCCACCGGCCGGAGGTCGCAAATCGCGATGTCCGGCGGAAGCTGGCCGTTGAGCGCCTCCTCGAGCCGCAAGGCGCTGACGCGACCGGTGAAGGTGAACGCAATCACCTGTCCCAGCGCGTGCACCCCGGCATCCGTTCGGCCGGCCCCGTCGACCGGATGGCGAACCCCATCGCTGAGGCGAGCCAGACCGGCCTCGAGTTCTCCCTGGACGGTCCGGATGCCGGGCCGTTGGGCCTGGAAGCCGGCGAAGTCCGTCCCATCGTATTCAACCCGTGCCCGAAACCGTTGAGCGGTCGCGGACCCGGGGGTGCCCTCTCGAGCGCCTCGCTTGGTTGTCGTTAAACCAGCTCGATCTGAACGATCGGCGCCGCATCACCCCGACGCAGCCCGATCTTGACGATCCGGGTGTAGCCCGAGGTTCGTTCGGCGTATTTCGGAGCGATCTCGTCGAAGAGCTTGGTCACGACGAGCGGCTCGTTGGGGAACGCGGCGACGACGGCCCGGCGGGCTGTCAGGTCGTTCCGCTTGGCGAGCGTGATCATCTTCTCGACTCGGCCCTGGATCTCCTTGGCCTTGGCCTCGGTCGTCTGGACCCGCTCGTAGCGAAGGATCGACACGGTCAGGTTCTTGAACAGGGCCAGACGCGGTCCCTGCTTGCGGCTGAGCTTGCGTCCGCCGATCCGGTGAGACATGTCAGGACTCGCCCTCGTCCTCGGACGCGTCCTCGTCCTCGAAGCCGGCCTCGTCAAGCCCGTCGGACTCGGTCTCCGGGATGATAAAGCCGCGCATTCGCAGGCGCTCCTTCATCTCGTCGAGCGACTTCTTGCCGAAGTTGCGCATCCGGAGGAGGTCGTCGTCCTTGAGCTGGAGCAGCTGGCCGACCTTGACGATGTTGTTGCGCTTGAGCGAGTTGTAGGCCCGCATCGGCAGGTCCAGCTCCTCGATCGGCATGTCGAGCATGTTCGGGGGCAGCTGGGCCAGTCCGGTCGGGGCGACCTCGCCGACGGCCGCGGCCATGCCGATCGTGACGAACGGGCGGAACTGGTTGACGAGGATCTCGGCCGAGCGGCTGAGGGCCTCCTCGGGGGTGATCGCCCCGTCGGTCTCGATCTCGATCGTGAGCTTGTCGTAGTTGGTCATCTGACCGACCCGCATGCCCTCGACCCAGTAGTTGACCTTGCGGACCGGGGTGAAGATCGCGTCGATCGCGATGACCCCGATCGGAAGCTGCTCGCTCCGCTCGGCGCCGAGATAGCCGACGCCGCGCTCGACAGTAAGGTCCATCTCGATCGTGACGTCGTCGGTGTCGAGGGTCATCAGGACGAGATCCGGGTTGATGATCTCGACATCGGCCGACTCGGCGATGTCCGCCGCGGTCACCTGGCCGGCACCGCTCTTGATGAGGCGAAGCTGGACCGGGTGGGTCGCGAAGCTCTTGAGACGGAGCTTCTTGACGTTCAGGACGATCTGGGTGACGTCTTCCTTGACGCCGGGGATCGTCGAGAACTCCTGGTAGACATCACGGATCTGGATGCTGGTGACGGCCGCCCCGTCAAGGGACGACAGCAGCACCCGGCGAAGGGCGTTGCCGAGGGTGACGCCGTAGCCGGCCTGAAGGGGGCCGGCCTCGTACTTGGCGTACGTCCCGACTTCCTCGACGGGCTCGATCTGCGGGTTCTCGAGTTCGATCATGTGGGCGGCTTACCTCGAGTAGTACTCGACCACGAGCTGCTCATTCAGATCGAGCGGCATCTGGTCGCGGCGGGGCAGGTCGGCGACCGTTCCCGTCAGCTTGGCGGCGTCGAGCGACAACCACTCCGGCGCCTGGTGCGATCGGAGGGTCTCCTTGGCGAGCTTGAACGGCTCGCGGGCTCGACGGGATTCACGGACTTCGACCCGGTCGCCGGTCTTCACCTGGTAGGAGGCGATATCGGTCGGGATGCCGTTGACCGAGAAGTGGCCATGGTTGACGAGCTGCCGGGCCTGGGCCCGGGACGTCGCGAAGCCCATCCGGTAGACGACGTTGTCGAGACGCAGCTCCAGCGAGCGGAGGAGGCTCTCACCCGTCACGCCGGGGCGGTTCTCGGCGCTGTCGAAGTAGTTGCGGAACTGACGCTCGAGGACGCCGTAGACGCGGCGGACCTTCTGCTTCTCGCGGAGCTGCAACCCATAGTCGCCGACCTTGCGGCGGCGGACGCCGTGCTGGCCGGGGGGCGAGGGACGGCGCTCGAAGGCGCACTTCTTGGAATAGCAGCGGCTGCCCTTCAGGTAGAGCTTGGCGCCCTCCCGACGGCAGAGGCGGCAGACAGCTTCGGTGTAACGAGCCATGGTGTTTCCTCCCCGCTCAGACCCGGCGCCGCTTCGGGGCGCGGCAGCCGTTGTGGGGAATGGGCGTGACGTCGGTGATCGCGCTGACCTCGAGGCCCGCGGCCTGGAGCGAGCGGATCGCCTGTTCGCGACCGGCACCCGGTCCCTTGACGTAGACCTCGACCTGGCGCATCCCGTGCTCCATCGCACGCTTGGCGGCGCCGTCGGCGGAGAGCGCGGCCGCATAGGGCGTGCTCTTCCGGGAGCCCTTGAAGCCGGCCGTGCCGGCCGAACCCCAGCTGATCACGGCTCCCGTCAGATCCGTGATCGTGATGATGGTGTTGTTGAAGGTCGCCTGGATGTGGACCTGCCCCTGGGGGACGTTCTTCCGCTCCTTGCGACGCTGTTTGACTGCCCGTTTGCGCTCGGCCATGTGCTGTCAGATACCTCGGCCTACTTCTTCCGCCGGACGCCGACCGTCTTCTTCGGTCCGCGCCGCTGACGGGCGTTCGTCTTGGTCCGCTGGCCACGTGCCGGGAGGTTGCGCCGATGGCGCATCCCGCGGTACGAGCCGATCTCGATGAGTCGCTTGATGTTGAGCGCGACCT
Source organism: Chloroflexota bacterium (assembly GCA_013695505.1). GTDB lineage: Bacteria > Chloroflexota > Limnocylindria > Limnocylindrales > CSP1-4 > CF-46. The sequence goes on from JACDAH010000367.1 coordinate 5,603, forward strand.
CGCGGCGCAGATCGCCTTCGACCTTGTAGCGGCGGTCGATCAGCTCGCGGAGCCGGTTGACCTGCTCCTCGGTCAGGTCGCGGACCCGGGTGTCCGGGTTCACGTTCGTCTGGGTCAGGATCTTCTGCGCTGTGGGCAGGCCGATACCGAAGATGTAGGTGAGCGAGACCTCGACGCGCTTTTCACGCGGGATGTCGACGCCGGCAATGCGTGCCATCGTTAGCCCTGCCGCTGCTTGTGCTTCGGATTGGTGCAGATGACCATCACGGTGCCGTGGCGACGGATGACCTTGCAGTTGTCGCAGCGCGCCTTGACGGAAGCTCTGACTTTCAACGGATCCTCGACTCGTGCTTCGTGGCGGCCGGCGTGCCGGTCGCGGTGTGAACTCGTTACTTCAGGCGGTAGGTGATCCGACCGCGGGTCAGGTCATAGGGCGAAAGCTCGACCCGGACGCGGTCGCCTGGCAGGATCCGGATGAAGTTCATCCGAAGCTTCCCGCTGATATGGGCAAGCACCCGGTGGCCGTTCTCGAGCTCGACAGCGAACATCGTGTTGGGAAGCGGCTCGATGACCGTTCCTTCCACCTCGATCGCATCACGCTTGGCCACAGGCTTGTGTGCTTCCCTTTCTCACGATGAGTGCCGGCCCGGTCGGGCCGCCACACGAACGCGTAGCGTATCAACAATGGCCAATTCGGGCAAATTCACGGACCAGCCCATCAGATCCGCGTCAAGATCTCCGGACCATCGTCGGTGACGGCGATCGTGTGCTCGAAATGGGCCGCCAGCGAGCCGTCGGTCGTGACGACGGTCCAGCCGTCGGGCTTGACCGAGACCTCGTGGCCGCCGAGCGTCAGCATCGGCTCGATCGCGAGGCAGATGCCCGGCACGAGCTTCATGCCGCGGACCCCGGTCCGGTAGTTCGGGAGCTGCGGCTCCTGGTGCATCTCGGTGCCGATGCCGTGACCCACGAACTGGCGGACGATGCCGTAGCCGCCGGGCGCGGCCGCATCCTCGATCGCACCGGAGATGTCGCCGAGGTTCGCCCCCGGCACCGCGGCGGCGATGCCGGCCATCATGGCAAGGCGCGTGGTGTCGACGAGGTTCTTCACCTCGTCGCTCGGCGTGCCGACGATGAACGACCGGGCCCCGTCGCCGTGCCAGCCGTCGTAGATCGCGCCGGCATCGACCGACACGATCTGGCCGTCACGAATCTGGCGCTCGCCGGGGATCCCGTGGACGACCTCGTCGTCGAGCGAGATGCAGAGGCTGGCTGGAAACGGGTTGCTCCGGTGGCCGTAGCCCAGGAACGATGGCACGGCCCCGGCCGATCGGATGTGGCGCTCGGCCAGCCGATCGAGTTGGGCGGTCGAGATCCCCGGCTTGACCTCGGACTCCACCAGGGCCAGGACCTCGGCCACGATCCGGCCGGCGACACGCATCTTCTCGATCTCGCGACGCGACTTGCGGGTGACCATGGCTACGTCGAGACCTGGCCTGGGGCGACGCCGAGCGCGCGAACGAGCCGGGCGCTGACGTTCGAGATCGGCTCGCGACCGTCCACGTGCTGAATGATCCCTTGGTTCCGGTAGTGCTCTACGACCTCGAGGAGGGGCGGGATCTGCTCGTTCATCCTGGCCCGGACGGTCTCCTCCCGATCGTCGGGACGCTGTACGAGCGGGGACCCGTCGACGTCGCACACGCTGTCGGACTTCGGCCGGTTCGAGGCGAGATTGTAGACATGGCCGTTGGCCGTGCAGATCCGACGGTTTGCCATCCGCTCGACGAGCTCCTCGACGGGGACGTCGATGAAGATCGTCCGGTCGACCCTCCGGCCGGCCTCGGCCAATGCCCGATCGAGCGCCTCGGCCTGGACCTCTGTCCGGGGAAAGCCGTCGAGGATCGCGCCTGACTTAGCGTCGGGCTGCTCGAGCCGATCGAGGAAGACTCGGACGATCGTCTCGTCGGGCACGAGCTGGCCTCGGCTCATGTATCGATCCGCCTCGCGTCCGAGCGCGGTGCCGTTGGCCACCGCCGCGCGCAGGAGATCCCCTGAGGCGAGGACCGGCACGCCGAGCTCGTCAGCCAGGACCGGCGCCTGCGTTCCCTTGCCTGCGCCAGGTGCGCCGAGCAGGACGACGACGGTCATCGAGCGCAGTCCAGGATCGGGGTCTCGATCAAACCGCGGGCCGCCGATAGCGGCCTCGTCATCGAATGAATCCTTCGTAGTTCCTCATCAGCAGCTGCGCCTCGATCTGCTTCATCGTCTCGACGATGACGCTGACCACGATCAGCAGGCCGGTGCCGCCTAGGGCGATCGATTGGAGCGACGGGAAGATCAGCCCAAGGAGGGTCGGCAGGGTCGCGATGATCCCGAGGAACAGGGCGCCGGCGATCGTGATCCGGGTGACGACCCGGGCAAGGTAGTCCGCCGTCGGCCGGCCCGGCCGGATGCCGGGGATGAAGCCGCCGTTCTTGCGGAGCTGCTCGGCGGTGTCGTCCGGCTTGAACGTGAAGGCCGTGTAGAAGTACGTGAACCCGACCGTCAGCAGGAAGTAGAACGCCACGTACGGGATCGTCCGCGGGTTGAAGAAGCTGACGATCCCGGTCGCGATGGACGCCACCCAGCCGACCTCGGAGTTGGTGAAGTACGAGGCGATCTGCTGCGGGAACAGCAGGATGCTGATCGCGAAGATGATCGGGATGACGCCCGCCTGGTTGACGCGGAGCGGCAGGAACGTCTGGCCGCCCTGGTACATCCGCCGGCCGCGGACCCGGCTGGCGTACTGGATCGGGATCCGGCGCTGGCCTTCCTGGATGTAGATGATCACCGCGACCGAGACAATCGCAATGATCGCGAAGCCGATCACGAGCGGCAGGTTGGGCGTCGTCAGGAAGCCGCCGACCGCGCCCGGGGCACGGCTGACGATCCCGGCGAAGATGATGAAGCTGATCCCGTTGCCGATGCCCTTCTCGGTGATCAGCTCGCCGAGCCACATCAGGACCATCGAGCCCGCCGTCAGCGTCGCGATCTGGGTCAGGGTGGCACCGTTCGCGAGGTCGAAGCCGGACGACAGGATGCCCTGCGAGTTGAGGAGGGCGAGGAAGCCGTACGACTGGAGGAGGGCCATCGGGACGGCCAGGTAGCGGGTGTACTGGTTGATCTTGTTGCGACCGTATTCGCCCTCGCGCTGGAGTGCCTGGAGCGATGGGATCACCCCGCTCATCAGCTGCATGATGATCGAGGCGTTGATGTACGGGTTCACCCCCAGCGCCACGACGGAGAAGCTCGAGAGGCCGCCACCGGAAAGCAGGTCGAGGACGCCGAACAGGGCGTTGTTCTGGAGGTACTGCGCGAGCTGCTCCTGGTTGACGCCCGGGACCGGCACGTGGGCCAGGAACCGGAAGACGATCAGGATCCCGAAGACGTAGAGCAGCCGGCGCCGGATGTCGGGCGCGCGGAATGCGTTCAGCAGCGAGTCGAACACCGTCGCTACGCGCTTTCGTCGCCGGTCGGGGCGCTCGATTCGTTCTCTGAATCGTCGCCGCTGGCGGGCTCCGCGGCGGAGTCATCGGCAACGGCATCCGGCGCATCGGCCGGTCCCTCGCCGGAGGGCCCGGCTGCATCATCGGCCACGTCGGCCGGGTCGACGGCAGGCGCCGGCTCGTCGGTGTCAGCAGCGGTTGCGGCAGCGGGCGCGGCCTCAACCTCAGCATCGGACTTGTCGGACTTGTCGGCCTTGTCGGACTTGTCGGCCTTGTCGGCCTTGTCGGCCTTGTCGGCCTTGTCGGACTTGTCGGACTTGTCGGACTTGTCGGACTTGTCGGACTTGTCCGCCGCCTTGTCGGTCGCGGCCTGCTCGGCCTTCGCCTCGGCCCTGGCTTCCGACTTCGCGTCACGGGCTGCCTTGGCGGCGGTCGCCGTCTCGGCTTCGGCGGCGAGCTCGGTCGCGACCTCGTCACGTGCGGTC
>JACDAH010000369.1 GCA_013695505.1 Chloroflexota bacterium
TCCTGGGCCGTGACCCAGCGCGACGCCTCCTCGTCGGTCGCTGCGTACTCGTTGCGACGATCCTCCGGCAGGTACTTCCACATGAATCGCTCGCCGTCCTTGTTGCGGAGGATCCCACCCTCGCCCCGGACCGCCTCGGTCACGAGCAGCCCGCGAACACCCGGCGGCCAGACCATGCCGGTCGGGTGGAACTGGACGAACTCCATGTCGATCAGCTCCGCCCCGGCCAGGTAGGCCAGCGCCTGGCCGTCGCCCGAGTACTCCCATGAGTTCGAGGTGACCTGGTAGGCCCGCCCGATCCCGCCGGTCGCGAGGACGATCGCCTTGGCCGGGAAGAGGACCGTCTGGCCGGTCGTTCGCCAGTAGCCGAACGCGCCCCGGACTCGGTCCGGCCGCGACAGCAGGTGGGTGATCGTGCACTCCATGTAGACCTTGATCCCGGCCGCCACGGCCCGGTCCTGGAGCGTCCGGATCATCTCGAGCCCGGTCCGGTCGCCGACGTGGGCGAGCCGTGGATGGGTGTGTCCGCCGAACGGCCGCTGCAGGATCCGCCCGTCGCGCGTCCGGTCGAACACGGCGCCCCACAGCTCGAGCTCGCGGACCCGATCGGGAGCCTCCTTGGCGTGGAGCTCGGCCATCCGCGGGTTGTTCAGGAGCTTGCCGCCGACCATCGTGTCCCGGAAGTGGATCTGCCAGCTGTCGTCCGCGGCGACGTGGCCCAGCGCGGCCGCCACGCCGCCTTCGGCCATGCCCGTGTGGGCCTTGCCGAGGAGCGACTTGCAGACCAGCCCGACTGACGCGCCGCGCTCCGCCGCCTCGATCGCCGCCCGCAGCCCCGCCCCGCCGGCGCCGAAGACGAGGACGTCCTGCTCGTAGCGCTCCGGCGCGTCGCTCACAGGCGGATCGCCGGGTCGACGAGGATCCCGAGCGCGAGGAGGCGGACGTAGACGTCGACGAGCGAGACGGAGATGAAGCTGACCCAGGCCCACGCCATGTGATGGCGATTGAGGCTGGTGAGGCGCTGCCAGAGCGAGTACTGGACCTTCGCCCGCCTCGAGCAGGAGAAGCAGTCGAGGCGACCGCCGGCGAGGTGGCGGAGAGAGTTGCATGACAACGAGAACCCGCTGAGGAGCACGACGTTGACGAAGAACAGCACGTTGCCGAGACCGATCCGCGGCCCGCTCGCCGGGACCAGCGCGCCGAAGGCGTCGATCCACAGGAAGAACAGCGGGATGAACGCGAGATACAGGAAGTAACGGTGGAAGTTCTGGAGGATGAAGGGGAAGGCCGTCTCCATCTTGTAGCCTCGATGGATCGTCGGCTCCCCGACCGCGCAGCCTGGCGGGTCAGCGAAGGAGAACCGGTAGTACGCCTTGCGGTAGTAGTAGCAGGTCGCCCGGAAGCCGAGGGGGATCCACAGGATCAGCAGGCCCGGGCTGATGAACGACGGCAACCAGCCCGGCGCGATCAGCGGGGAGAACAGTGGCGACAGGTAGCCGTCGACTTCATAGGCCGTGCCGAAGAGCGGTGTCCACACGATCCCGGAGAAGAACAAGTAGGTCGCGAGGGTCGTGAAGAGTGCGGCCTGGATGCCCGGGGCGATCCACCAGCGATCGCGACGACGGGTTACCCCAAGACCGGCCGGGGCGCTGCCGGGCGGCTTGACGGTGGTCCGGGCGGTCGTCATCGCGAGGTGGGGCCTCCGACTGGGAACGGATCGACCGCCGCGCCGGTTGGCAGGCATGGGCGGCGGTGTCCGAGGGGCTCGCTGCGCATTCTAGGCGGGTGTCGCGGTCTCGATCAGGCGGGGCCCGCCGTCGCGGTCGGCGCGGGCTCCGCGAGGCGTTCGATGATCGCGTCGGCGAACTGGCTTGTCCCGGATTCGCCCCCGAGGTCGTAGGTCGTCCGGTGGCCCTCGGCGACGGTCGTGCGGAGCGCGGTCTCGACCTGCTCGGCGGCCGTCTGCTCACCGAGGTGACGGAGCATCAGGACGCCGCTCAGGATCAGAGCGGTCGGGTTGGCCTTGTTCAGGCCCGCGTACTTGGGCGCCGAGCCGTGGACCGCCTCGAACACGGCCGCCTCCGTCCCGATGTTCGCCCCCGGCGCGACGCCCAGCCCGCCGACGAGCCCGGCGCACAGGTCGCTGACGATGTCGCCGTACAGATTCGGCAGGACCATGACGTCGTACAGCTCGGGCTTCTGGACGAGCTGCATGCACATGTTGTCGACGATCCGGTCCTCGAACTCGATCCGGCCGTCGTAGTCCGCCGCGATCGTTCGACAGCTCTCGAGGAACAGCCCGTCCGAGAGCTTCATGATGTTCGCCTTGTGGACCGCAGTGACCTTCCGGCGACCGTTGGCGACCGCGTAGTCGAACGCGTACCGGGCGATCCGCTCGGACGCGGCCCGGGTGATGATCTTGATGCTCTCGGCGGCATCCGGGCCGACCATGTGCTCGATCCCGGCGTAGAGGTCCTCGGTGTTCTCGCGGACGATGACAAGGTCGACGTCCTCGTAGCGCGTGTCGAGACCCTTCATCGAGCGGGCCGGGCGGACGTTGGCGTACAGCCCGAGCGCCTGACGAAGGGTGACGTTGGCGCTCCGGAAGCCGCCGCCGACGGGGGTCGTGATCGGGCCCTTGAGCGCGACCTTGTTGCGCCGGATTGACTCCAGGACGGCCTCCGGGAGGGGCGTCCCGTGCTCGGCGATCATCGCCTCGCCGGCCTCCTGGACCTCCCATTCGAAGGGGACGCCGGTGGCCTCGAGGACGCGACGGGTCGCCTCCGCCAGCTCCGGACCGATGCCGTCGCCGGGGATCAGGGTCACACGGTGGGCCATGCGGCCATTCTAGCCGGGGCATGACCGCGGCGACCGCGGCGACTGCGGCAGCGCCGGTGACGGCGGCTACCGGAGGGTTTGGCGGCGGCCGAACGGTCGTCTCGCCCACCTTCAACCCGGCCGGTCGGGGCCGAGAGCGGTACCATCGCGTCCCCATCCCGCGCTCCGCCATCGGAGGCTGCACCTTCCCGTGAAGATCCAGGAAGCCGACGCGAAGTCACTGCTCGTCGCCCAGGGCCTCCCCGTCCCCGCCTGGGAGGTCGCCAACACCGCCCCGGAGGCCCGCGCTGCCGCCGAGCGGTTCCTCGC